>NZ_VOYW01000017.1:0-75041 GCF_013420085.1 Acinetobacter sp. YH12027 | reverse complement strand
ATTCATATTAAGCTTTACGAGGGCGTTGTATCGTCTGACGAGACGTGTATCAAGATGGGAGATATTAAATTGAAGAGCATGCTCTTCAATTTAACCCAAAACTTGGGATTTGTGTAGATACCTATGCCCTCTGGGAGAGGGTTGGGGTGAGGGAAACGTGCTTTTAATGAAAAAAGTATCAAAGCACCCCATTCTCCAACAACACTTCCAGCCCCTTCACCTTCTCCATATATTTCAGCCGTTCTTTTTCCCACTTCACTTGTTCTTTTAACACTGAAACATCACCATCAATCACCTTATACACATCTTTCACCTGCATATTTTTCGGTTTCGGTTTTTCACTCCAATGAAAACTATCTGTAATGTCATCTATCTGACTAGCTAAGCGTTGGCTTTGTGCCTCAAGCGCCATTTGATAAAACTTTAAATGTTCATCAGTTAAAGCTTTAGGGCTTTTGCCCTTATTAGTTTCTAGCTGTAATTGCAGCTTTAATAAATAAAACAAATCCTGTGCTTCATGAGCTTGATTCACCACTTGCAGCAACTCGGTTTTTTCAGCTTTTTTAGTTTCGTCAGGCTCGCGGTCTGGGTGAATCATTGCAGTGATTTTTAAATACACGGTTTTCAGTGATTGGTTCACTAACTTTTCAGCTTGTTCACGCTTTTGCGCTAAGCGTTTCCGCTGATGCTCTTCTTTCTCACGTTGATATTGTTCGCTGTCCCACTCTTCATATGACTCATATTCTTCTGTCGTTTCTTGTTCTATATCAACATAACCTTCTACTTTGCTCTGTTCAGTTTGGGCTGACTTGGCTTTTTTATTTGGCTTTTGATTGTGCGCATGATGCTGCTGATAAAAAGCATCCACCTCAGCGACTTTTTCAAGTTCTGCTGTATTTAAATAGTTGGATTTTTTTAGCTGCTTTGCCAATTTGGTGAGTTTGGCATCAAGCTGTGCTAAATCTGCTTTGGCAAAGTCTTCTTGTTGTATGTGCAGCCAAAGTTGCTCAAGCTGACGAAAGTACACCGCATGCAAATCACGATAGATCGGCACAAGTTTCAGCTGGATATAACTCTGAATTTCACTTTTGGCATTTTGCCAAAGATCTAAATCCAGCTTTTGCTGTTCGATTTGCTCAATCAGTTTATTCAGCTTTTTATGCTGTGGGGATAAAGCTTCAACACTCGGGAGTAAACTGACTTTTAACTCAAATGACATAAGCAAATTTAACGCAAAAAGAAAATTATAGCCGATCTAAGCACTAAACTTATGAGCCCTTTGCCTAACTCAAAAATCACGTTTTATTAATTAACGCTCAAACCGTTGTAAATATTGACTCAGCTCTTCCCGAACAACCACCTCATGTCCTGCATGACTTCGACTTTGTTCCAAGAGATGTTCTGAGTCGATCACTGCCACGCGATGACCATCCGCAATTAAACGGTCTACACCTTCAAAGAGCATTCGGACACCAACATCGTGTATCAAAGAAATATTGGTCAGATCTAAAATGATATGGTTAGTCGCAACAGGTTCATCCTCTAAGATCCGCAGCAACATTTCCGACTCAGTAAATTGCAATACGCCGCGCAGTTCATACACCACCACCGAATGATCAAGACCGCAGCTATAGCGACTTTGGACGATCGTTTGCGCTGAAGGAGTTCCCTCCATCACATGCAGCCCCATGTCCTTCGACAGTCGTTCAAATATTTCGACGCCTCGAACACTATTACCATGTGTATCCAGTTTCGGACTAAAGACAGCCAGCCCAACCTGACCCGGCAAAGCCCCCATGATGCCACCGGCCACACCACTTTTGGCAGGAATACCGACCGTTGTCAGCCAATCACCCGCAGCATCATACATGCCGCAAGTCATCATCACACTCAACACTTGGCGCACCACCGAACGTGACAGCAACCGTTTACCTGTGGCTGCTTGCACGCCACCATTGGCAAGCACACTGGCCATTTTTGCCAAATCTTTAACAGTCACTAATATTGCACACTGACGAATGTAACCATTCACCACATCTTCAGGGTCTTCTTCAAGCACACCGACTGTGCGCAGCATGTAACCGATCGACAAATTTCGAAAAGCCGTCTTCACTTCAGACTGGTAAACCGCTTCATCAAAACTCAGCTCACGCCCTGCCAGTTCACTTAAAAATTCACGGAGTTTTTCAGCTCGGGTGCTGTGTTCGTCATGCGGTAATAGTGAATGTGTGGTGATTGCCCCCGAATTGATCATCGGGTTTTTCGGGGTATTGCTCTGTGGATCGAGCGCAATTTGATTGAATGCCTCTCCCGATGGCTCGACACCGACTTTTTGTAAAACGCTGTCTAAACCAAGATGACGAATCGCTAAGGCATAAGCAAAAGGTTTAGACATCGACTGTATGGTGAACTCGACTTCGTCATCACCCGTGGAATAAATCGTGCCATCTACGGTAGACAGTGCCAAAGTCAGTCTATTCGGATTGGCGTTAGCTAACTCAGGAATATAATCTGCCAAAGCTCCGTGCTGATTGGCATCGCAGGCATTAAGGACATGCTGTAAATAATCTGGAACAGGCGTTTTCATAAGGGCTATTTTTTGTTGTGTGCTTTTTTATTTATAACAAATTGAGCTGCATCTGTATAAGTCCTTATGGTGAAGTCGTGTTCTGAGCTAAAACCTGTATGTGCTGTATATTCAAATGGTGCATCATTTCTCGAATAAAAACGAAATAACTGAGTTGAATGATTGCCTGTTCACCAAAGAGATTTTGATAATATTCAGTATGTTCAATCATTTCATTAAAGCCATGTTCTAAGCTTTGTCGGTCAATGCGGGTCGCATGTTCAAAAAAGGTCTGCACCAATATATGCAGCATCGCATCATTCGACTGAGCATAGCGCTGTGTCTGATAATCGAGCTGTAATCGTTCTAAAATTTCTTCAATTTCATAGATCAAATATTCAATCGCTAAAGCATCGAAGCGCTGATGTCGGACACATTTTTGCACCAAAGCGACTAAGCCATGATCAAAATGAATATTCCGTTGCTCAGTCTGAAAGTGGAGCTGCGCTAATCCGAGCTGAAATTGTAATTGCTGCATCGCTATCTTTTAAGTTTTTAATCTTCTGCCAAGTTTAACTCACGAAAGCTACGCACTTGGTTACGTCCTTGTTGCTTTGCCATGTACAGCGCTTGATCGGCCATACGCGTGACCACAGCAGACGGTGTCCCCTCAATCGCAGTTGCTACACCGAAACTTGCACTAATCTTCAACATATGTTGGTTGGCTATCATAGTTTCAGCTTCAGAAATGGCCAATCGACAGCGTTCAGCGACCTCTATCGCCTGCTCTAAACTCTGATTTTTTAGAATTAAAATGAATTCTTCACCGCCATAACGCCCAACCACATCTTGTACACGAGTATTGTCATTTAAAATTTGAGCAACACGTTGTAAAACGGCATCTCCTGCATCATGTCCATATTGGTCATTGATCAATTTAAAATGGTCGAGATCAAGCAAAACGACTGCAAATTCAGGCCGTGTCTGTTTGCTGAGCGTATCAAGTTCATGACTGACATAACGACGGTTAAACACATTGGTCAGGCCATCGACACGGCTGAGGACTTCCATCTTTTGTTCACGGTGTCGCCACTGTAAAAGCAAAATCTGAAAAAACACTGCACTCACAATCAATATGGGTAAATACAACTCCGCCATACTCATGAGCCAAAAGGCATTGTCGTAAAACTCACTCTGTTTTAAAGCCGGGCTGAAAATCGGTGCATATTCTAGATGGTCAATCGAAGTTTGATAGCAAATGTAGCCAATAAACAGTGTGATCGGAAATGTAATACTGAGCATAATTGCAGGACGATAAAAAACTAAACCGACCATCAACAAATTGACTGTTCCCGCCATGGTGGCAGGACTATAGATCCCGATCATATAGCCACCATAGATCATGCCGATCCCAAACAGGACGGGCGCAAAATAGCTAAAAAACAGTCTAAAATTTAAATATTTTTTGAAATAAATACTGAGTACTGCCAATACGCCATAACTGAGTAGGACTATACAAGCGACGATGATCCTGAACTTGAGTTCACTCGGATTAAACCAAATCCGATTGGTCGAATAATAAAAATTCATGATGCACCACTTCAACACGCTAACTTGACTCAGCATGCCAAAGATGAGAAGTAAACGCCCTTTATCGTAGTCAGACCAATTGATAATGAGATAGTCCGATTCAAACAAAAGATGCTTCAACTTACGCCATTGTACGCCCCATTTCGTACAGACAGCATTGCCCCAATTTTTCCCCATTAATCTTCTTTTTTATTTTATTATTTCGCTAGTTATACAAGGTTTTAGCTTCAAAAAGAAAGCCTATTTCACAGTTATAAGTGCAACATTTGAAGCCTTTAAACTTCACTTGCAACACTATTCAAATTACTTTTCCGCTATTTTTTTAGCTCAATTGGTCATTTTTATATTTTGAAATAACATGGTTTATTATTCTAAACGCTCGGTGAATAAAATCCCATTCAGATGATCGACCTCATGCTGTACGATCCGTGCGGGAAAACCATTCAGGGTTTTCTCTTTGACTTCACCTTGAAGCGTCAAATATCGCACGCTAATTTGTTCGGCTCTCGGGACTTGTCCTCGTGCATTCGGCACACTTAAGCAGCCTTCTTCACCCAAAACCGTGGTCGTAGATCGAGATGTAATCACTGGATTGACCATCACGATCGCCTCCATTTCAGGCGCATCGGGATAGCGTAAATTTGCACGTGAAGCCACGATAATCACCCGCTTAGAAACATAAATTTGCGGCGCCGCAATGCCTACGCCTTGACGCTCAAGCATGGTGGCATGCAGTGTTTCGCTCAATGCAATTAACCATGCAGAACCTATTTCAGACGCTTGCACCTCTGCGGCAGTTAGCGTCAAAATCGCTTCTCCACGCTGCGCAACAGCAGCAATATGACTCATGTTTTTATCCTTTTTCGTCTAACTGACTTAAATCACGTTGACTATAATGACGATGCTGTGTTCATTATTATCGGTTCTGAGTATAAAACAGCAGTGTGCTATGGCTTTGAATCTTTTATGGTTTATATAGAGTACTGAATAAAATAGCGGATCATAAATCTTTATATGATTGATATTTATCATTTAAAATTAAAGCACACCATCGCCCATTGCCTATCACTTTTTAAATTAACGTGGCTTTATCTATATTATTTTGTTCTTATTTAATGATATTTCCATAACTATAAGTTTTTAATAAGGCAAAAAAGTTTGATTATTCAATAAAAATTTGAATCACTAAAATCATCGCATGCTATTTGCTGTTGGAAAATATTTGCATGGAAGCTCAGCCACGCCTGACTCGTCAAGATAAACGTACCCTCGGACTGTCATCACTCGGTGGTGCTTTAGAGTTTTATGACTTCGTTATTTATGTGTTTTATGCCAAAATTATTTCGGAACTGTTTTTCCCCACTGGACTCAGTCCATTTTGGGCGATGCTGAATACCTACGGTATTTTTGCAGCCGGATATTTTTTCCGCCCATTGGGTGGTGTGGTGATGGCGCATTTTGGCGATTTGATTGGTCGTAAGCGTTTATTTAGTTTGTCTATTTTACTCATGGCTCTGCCTACACTGATGATCGGTGTGATGCCAACTTTTGAAAGTATTGGCTATGCAGCACCACTCCTGCTCCTACTGATGCGCGTGATTCAAGGCATCGCGATTGGTGGTGAAATCCCTGCGGCATGGACTTTTGTTTCAGAGCATGTGCCAGAGCAAAAAATTGGGATCGCCAACGGCCTACTCACTGCCGGCTTATCTTTAGGTATCCTATTGGGCGCACTGATGTCTTTGTTTATTTCATTACAATTTACAGAGTCAGAAATCCATGACTGGGCATGGCGGATTCCATTTATTCTAGGCGGGATCTTTGGTTTTGTTGCGCTCTATCTCCGCAGTTATTTAAAAGAAACGCCTGTATTTAAAGCCATGCAAGAAAAGAAACAATTGGCTAAAGAGCTTCCAGTAAAACAAGTGCTGCAACAACACAAAACAGGCGTTGTGATTGGTATGCTGTTTACATGGTTCTTAACCGGCTGTGTTGTTGTGCTGATTTTAGCGATGCCAAATTTACTCACAGGCGCCTTTGGTTTTGAGCGTGCCGATGCCTTTAAAATGCAAAGTGCCGCTATTGTGATGCAAATGGTCGGTTGTATCTTGGCAGGTCTTTTGGCAGATCGCTTCGGTGCGGGCAAAGTGATATTGTTCGGCTCCCTCCTTGTCGCGCTAATCGCGGGTGTGTTCTATAACAGCTTGGGCCATGTGGCGGCATCGACCGTGTTTGCGCTCTATATGCTGCTCGGCTTGGCATCAGGCACGGTTGGTATGGTGTCTTATAGTATGGTGAAAATGTTCCCTGCACAGATTCGTTTCTCGGGCATTTCATTTTCATACAATTTGGCCTATGCCATCGCTGGTGGTATCACCTTGCCATTGGTTCAATGGTTGAGTTTATACAGTAACATTGGCGCCATGTATTATATTTGGACCGTCTGTTTGGTGACCTTCTTTACTGCGATGCTCTATCGTCAACGTTTTGAAAAAACATCTCACTAAAAAAAAGCGGTCAATGACCGCTTTTTTTAACTCGCTTTCAAATCAATTCAGGCTTTTAAATTTTTACGCAATTCATCTTCTACAATTTCAATCTCAAGCTGACTAAAACGACGAATTTCACCTTCTGCATGTTTTTCTAGTAATCCACCTATCAATGGAACTTTGACTTTCACCGTCCAGTCCAAATTAAAACTGACTTGTGTCGCATCGCCACTGACACTTCGTTTGCAACTGGCTTCGAGCGGTAGGTTTGGATCCAGTTTGACATCTGACGTTAACGCCGCCAAATTACTAATATCTGTACGTTTTAAGCGAAACGCATCTTTTAAAAATTTCTTGGCAATATCTGGAATATTTACATCAAGGTTATACGCACGTTTTAAGGTATACATATCGCCTGTTTTTTTTGATTCTAAAATTTCTAGATTTTCACCCGGTATGCGTTTGCACACCGCTTCATGCAAGCTAATATCTGCGGCTAGTCGTTTAAAATCTTCAATTGAAACGCCATGAATAGTGGCATTGACGGTAAATTGATGTGCCATTCTCGTAATCCTTCAGGTCAATATAGGTTTTATTGTTTTATTTCGCCCAGTCTACAGTTGCTATAACTGTGTTTTGGATTAAATCGGAAAGCGTTATGGCTGTCATTGACCTGAAACCAAGCTAGAAAAACAGAATTGCCATACTGCAAATCAATCGGGCTTTGACTTAAAGGACTTTTTGATAGATTTGCCCATGCTGATCTTTGAACTCGAGCTGAAATTCCCAGCCCGCATCGATTTTTAAACACATCCCTGCATAGGACAACTTTGCGTACCAATGACCGAAGCCGAGGCTAAAAATATCAAAGCTGGCTTGTTCAGGAAGCTGTTGAATTGGTTTTGCATGTATTAAAGCGCTAGGTTCAAAAGACGTGCAGTGCGAGCCATAATCATGAAAAAGTTCGAAACATAGCTGATTAAAAATTTCAAATGTTGAATCTTTGGGATCAAGTTGCGTCATTGCTTTAATAGCTTCCCATATCTTTTCATTTCTTATTGCGCTTATTTTTATATTTCTATAACAAATCTTTGTGGTACTGCTTTTATAAATCTCAGTTTAATTTAAGTTGTTAATTTAACAGCATGCTATGCACTACACCATCCCGATCACGGTGTACCAATTTGATTGCTTGTGAATAATCGATCAAGATGCTTTGGTGTTTATAACTGATTTGGATGCCGTATTCATCTGCACCATCATCCAAACCGCTGATGCTACATTGCGTCCCTTGTGGAAATGCCTTGAGCCATTCAGCGTTATACACATCTGCTATTTGCTCAAACTGAAAAAAGCTCGCCTTTTGCTGCAGTAGAACCGTAGCTTGTCGGTCAAAACGCAGTTGCTGCTCAAGTTGAAAGTCGATAATCATGACTCTGCACGCTCTTTACTTATTCATCGGGATCGGATCATCGGCTATTAAAAGTAGCTTTGCCATCACCCAATGATCCTTATAAAGCTTTCATCGCCTGTTGCTGCTGTTTATTTTTGACTTGTGTCCATTGCCACCAACCAAATGCCGCCAAGCCCACAAAACCAGCATACAACGCCGCAGTGAGATACAGGTCTTTGTATATAAACATACCCACATAGATAATATCGACAAATACCCAAAGCACCCAAGTAGCAATATGTTTCCGGCTGGTCCAATACGTTGCGAGTAAGCTAAACGCGGCCAATTGTGCATCCAAAATCGGTACGGCTGCATCGGTAAAATAGTGCAGGCTTAAACCAAAAATCAAACCGCCCACCGCAGCTAAGAGCATTTGAAAGATCACGAGTTTGGTCGCAATCGGTTCAATACGAATGTCGTGGTCTTGTTGTTTGCCCTTCAACCAATGATAAAAACCGTAGAAGTTCACCACCACAAAGAAAAACTGCAAAATGGTTTCGCCATAAAGTTTGTAGGTATAAAACAAGTAGGCATACAGCAAAAAAGCTGCAAAGTTAAACCACCAACACCACATATTTCGCTTTATGGTTAAAGTCACCCCGATTAAGCTAATAATGACTGCAAATATTTCTAAGTTCGACATGGTTGATTGGGCCTTAAAAAAGCTGCAGCTATTATGGAAAAATTCAGCCTAAAGGCAAGCTATATCCTGCACTATTTCATATCAACTCTGTAAATTTTAAATCAAACCATTCAGCCAACTTACTTTGATTTTGATGTTTTGAACGCATCAGTTTTGACAGTTTTCTAACAATCGTTTAAAAACTTAGCTATGCATAAAGAATAATCAGAAGGAATCATCCAAATGTCAGAACAACAAGGTCGTGTAAGTCGAGAAATTCGTGGTCATCTTTATTTAATCGGTTTGGACCGTGCAGATAAACGAAATGCGTTTGACAGTCATTTAATTCATGACCTTTCACTGGCGCTCACTGAATATGAAGATGATCCAAATTTACGCTGTGCGGTAATTTTTGCTCATGGCGATCATTTTACTGCAGGTCTAGACTTGGTCGAACTACAACCCAAACTTGGCAGCGGGCTGTTTAATTTTCCTGATCAGCAAATTAATCCGTGGGGAACCAACTCACGACAACGAAAAAAACCAGTTGTGGTCGCGGTACAAGGGTTCTGTTTTACAGCGGGTATTGAACTCATGCTGAATGCCGATGTCGTGATCGCACAGCGTCAGACCGAGTTTGCTCAAATGGAAGTGCAACGTGGCATTCTTCCTTTTGGTGGTGCAACAGTTCGCTTTGTGCAAGCAGCGGGTTGGAATAAAGCCATGCGTTACTTACTCACGGGTGAACGTTTCAATGCGCAAACGGCATATGACATGAACTTGGTGACTGAAATCACTGACCAAGCGCCCTTATCTCGTGCGATCGAACTTGCAGAACAAATTGCACAGGCCGCACCATTGGCGGTTCAGGCAACACTGGCCTCAGCACAGCAAGGTGTGCATTTGGGAGCCGATGCTGCATTTTCTCAATTGGATCAGCACTTACAACCATTACTAGAAACACAAGATGTACAAGAAGGTGTCATGGCCATGCTACAACGTCGCGCAGCCAATTTTCAGGGCAAGTAAGCCTTTATTTAAACTGAGTAAACCCTTTACGTCCTGCCTATCAAGAGAAAAATTATGTCACCGGATTTAGAACCAGCAACGCAAGAAATATATAGTACACAGGTTAAGTTCCCTGCGACCGATGGCTATACGCTTTCAGGCGTTGAATATCGGCCTAATTCTGCCGCTAAAGCCAATATTATTATTTCAAGTGCAACAGGCGTCCCTCAACAATTTTACCGTCGGTTTGCCGAGTATGCCGCAGGACTCGGTTATCAAGTACTGACTTTTGATTATCGTGGTATTGGACGTTCTGCACCGTCAAAACTTAAAGGCTTTAAGATGTCCTACCTCGACTGGGGACGTTATGACCTTTCTGGCGCCATAGCTTATATGCAACAACATGGTCAGGAAACTTTTCTAGTGGGACACTCCTATGGCGGTCAAGCATTAGGCCTCACCTCAAATCATGATCAGATACGTGCCATGTATTGTTTTGGCACTGGCGCAGGTTGGCATGGCTATATGCCATTTAAGGAAAAAATGAAAGTGCACGTGATGTGGAATATCGTTTTTCCACCGATGGTTGCTGTCAAAGGGTATTTGCCTTGGAGCAAACTCAATATGGGCGCTGACCTTCCTGTCGATGTCTATAAGCAATGGCGTCGTTGGTGTAAAAACCCAACCTATTTCTTTGCCGACCCTGAGCTGAGTGAGCTATCTCAACAATATGCTGCAGTTCAAACGCCGATTTATGCGGTCGCTGCGCTCGATGATGACTGGGCATTACCCAATTCACGACATGCTTTTATGCAACATTATGCGCAAGCATCAATGCACTATATCAATATTGAAGCGCAAGATTATGGTCTAAAACATATTGGTCATATGGGATATTTCCGCAAAGGTGCTGAACCCTTATGGCAGGAAGTCATTGGAAGGTTTGACGAACTATTAGTCGGTTAAACCAATTTACTTTATACACATCATAGTGATTTATTTGGATAGAGAGATACATGCGTCCACGGAAAAACACCTCAGAACATCTATTACTACAGTCAGCACACGCCTTTAAACGCTATGGCTATATGGGCTGCAGCATGGGGAAATTGGCTGAAGCCTGTGGACTTTCAAAAGCTGCGTTTTATTATGACTATCCGAATAAAGACGCTTTGCTGATGGAAATTTTAAACCTGACACACGTGAAGTTAAAGCACAGTATTTTTCAGCAATTACAGCGATCCACTGCATCACCTCAACAGGCTTTCTCGCACATCCATCAACAGGCCATCCAGTTTTTTAGCCAAGGTGGATTAGGCTGTTTGGTCGGGATCTTAAGTATGGAGCGGCAACATTTACCTGCCGAGATTTTTGCAAAATTACAGTCCATCTTTCAGGAGTGGCAACTCGCCTTTGAAGTGTTTTTTAAGCGATGCATGACCATCGAACACGCCGCTCAACTTGCCAAAGTCAGCTTGGCGGATTATGAAGGCGCTATTTTAATGGCCCGAATAACCGATGATTTGAGTTATCTCGATTTAGTCCAAGATCGCATTTTGCTTCAACTTGCGGAGTCTTGATAGCGATATTCAATTTTATGTTCTTCGCCAAAACGGTCGACATGTGTATAAAACTCACCGTATCGGCCTAAATAATACTCGAGTGATTGATTGTAAAAATTCCAATAAATCGACCATTCATTCAAATCTAATTGGCGAATTTGAGTTTTACAATTCACTGGCATGCGACGTAAAAAGACTTCTTGTAACTGCTCGGCTGCCTGTAGCGAATCTAATTTGTATTGTTGTTGAAAGAAAATTTCCGCAATATCATCAAAAAGTTGCTGTTCATATTCATCAACTTCAATGACCTGATCGACTTGGCGTATAGCATCATCATTCGATGCTAAAGAGATACTGTTCGATTTTTCTGGTGCTTGGTAGCGCGTATATTTTTGACGATATTTTTCTGTTTTTAGGATTTTTTTGACCACAATGCCCGCTGCAGACAACGCGATCAGAATACATATCACAATGAGAAAATTAACCATAATAACAACCTACTGCCGATGACGCGCATGCACATCTTGAATCATCGAATATTTTTATGGACTAATATAACGCACAATAACGTTTAAAATTCATACAAAATTATTTTAAAGCTGAAATTTGGCCTATTTTCTTTGCTAATTTATTTCAAACTATTACACCTGCTGAAATCATTGAGTATGTATACATTTCTAAAAGATCTATTATTACTTTAAAAACAGTATAGTTAGATGCATTTATGTGGTTATTTATCCATATTTAATGATTAATTTATAAATATACATTTGTAAATTTTGCAACAATTTTGAAATAAAAACCCAACCCAACGGCGCAATGGCAGCAAAAAAACATAAAACGCAACAATAAGCCTCTTTAAGCACAGGGCGATATCTTCTGAAATGGCAGGCTGTTGGAGTTTTTTTATAAAAAGAAAAAATTATGATACGCGAAGCACAAATCCAGGACATACCCGAAATTATTAACGTGATTCACAACAGCATTCGTTCATGTATCCAGGACCATCAACGTAATGAAAGTGTGATTCAAACTTGGCTTGAGGAGGCAAATCAATCAAATATCTTAATGTGGATGCTTTACAACGATAGTTGGGTCTACGTCAGTGACAATCGAGTGGTCGGCTTTATTTTAGTCAGTGATCAGGGACAAATTTTACTGAACTATATTTGCCCTGAACGTCAGTACCAAGGCATTGGTAAGGCGTTATTATTAAACATGATGCACTGTGTCCGGAAAAAGAATATTACCGAGATCAGTCTAGAAAGTACCCATACGGCACTCGCCTTTTACCAAAAATATGGCTTTGTCACACATCAGGATTTTGAGCCTGCTGATGTTCCGCTCAAATTGGTTAAACAGCTCTGTTAGTAGAGAGATAAAGTTCATAGAAGGATAGATTTTCAAACAGCATGAATTTGAGAGATGAATTTAAATGAGTATTGGCAATGGTACTAACAATAGCACCGCAAAGTTTTCACCGTTTACAACGGAGTATCAAGGCTTAAGTTGATCGCGTCCTGCCTGTTTGGCCATATATAAATAATGGTCTGCATGCTTCATTAAGGCTTCGATACTTTCGAAGTCATTCTGCTTATCCATCCATGCCATCCCCAAACTCAGTGTGACGTAATTTTTGTCATCACCCCGATTAACATGTTCAAGCTGTTCATTACGCATGGCTTCGAGTACCAATTGGAATTGCTCTTGGGCAATCGCATACGGAACATCATGCATCAATATGGCAAACTCCTCTCCCCCGTAGCGAGCCACATAGGCTGAACTTGGCAGAGTGTTTTGCATGGTTTTCACGATCTGCTGTAACACCTCATCGCCTTTGAGATGTCCATAGTGGTCATTATAATTTTTAAAATAATCGACATCTAACATGGCAAAGACCAATGTTCGATGGCTATGAAAACGGACCTCCGAATATAAGCGTTGAATTTCAGCATTCAGTGCACGGCGGTTGAATGCCCCCGTTAAGGCATCAATACGAATTTGTAGCTCTAATTTTTTATTCAGCTCATGGAGCTGTAAGGTGCGCTCTTTGACTTTCTGATCGAGTGAACTGTTTAGCTCAAGCAAACTATTATTCAACTGTTCCGTATGCATCGACTGCTGTGCATAATGGTGCGATTGCTGAAACATGATCAACAAGGCATACAAACTGGTTGAAATGAACGATAAATTGACTGAATCAATCAAATTCATCATCAGCAAAAAGTCGTTTAAAAAGGTAATGCACAGGAAAATAACCGCGATTAAATTTAATTTTGAATACGGTTCTTTCTTTTTCAGTGTTAGGTAAAAACCATACGCAAAATTACTTAGAACAACGATCACATAGGCAAAACTGTAAGTTGCCAAAGGTTGAAAAATTTCAGGCGTCGAAACAAAAGTCACTGAAATATTCAACGACAACAGCAAAATCGCGATCTGATAATTTAAGGTAAATAAATAGCGACGACTGAGCAAGTGGATATAACTTAAAAAGAAAATCGATGCCAAATAGGTAAATAAGTATTCTAATCGCGTGCCCCACAACCAATTGATATCGGTAAAAGTGGTATAGGCATAAGGTGCTGAAAATAAATTATGGAGTGCTAAAAAGACAATAAATAAGCCAAACACCAAGTTACTTCGGCTATTGCGACCGCGTAAACCTCGGAAAACAGAAAATAGGATCGTAAATAATCCAACACCCAATACAGCTCCCGATACCATCCCAATACTCATCATTTGTCGTTGGAATTGGCGGTTTACCGTCTTGGCAATACCAATACGCATTGGGTTTTCAAAACCGCCATGCATACTGTTAAAACTCGAAGCCTGAATGGTTAAGGTGAAATATTCATCTTGAGCGACGAAATAGGCAATTCGCGGCGCATTTTCCGTTTTTTGTTCTGCTTCAGTTTGTCCCACTTCACCCAAACGGACGATCACATCACCATTTAAAAATACCCGATACGCACCGTACTGATTTGGAATCAATATTGCGATACGACGGCCAATAAATTGTTTGGGGATTTGGAAATGTCCAGTAAATGTCCCAAAGCCTTTACTATCCCCTGTGATGTCTTTAAATGAAGCAGGCAGATAGACCGTTTGACCGACCAGAACTGAACTTGGAGACGTTAAAAATTGATTTGGATAAAACAACCATTTGCCTTGCAATAGGCTACTGGTATCTTCTGTGAAGTAGATTTGGTTAACTTCGTTTTGATGCTTTAAATAAAATGATTTAGGCGCAGTTTCATACTGTGCTTGAGCAGTCGATACAGTGAGTGCCAATGTAAAAATAATAAAGGTAAGAACCCAGAACAATCTGGTGCAAGGCAACTGTAAAGACAACGGCTTTGATTCCTGCGTTTATACTCGAGCAATTATTCTAATCTACGGTAAAAGACAAAAATAACAACTACTATTTTATCCAATTGATCAATAACGTCCATGTCATTGATCTAAAACTATTGATCTATTAATCGCGAGTTTTTACGTCATACAATTCAATCTCAAAAATAAGATTTGAATTGGCAGGAATCACATTGCCCATTTTACGCTCACCATAAGCTAAATGTGATGGCACGATTAACTTACGTTTACCACCGACTTTCATCCCCATGATGCCCTGATCCCAACCTTTAATCACACGGCCTGTACCAATTACCGTTTCAAAATAATTACCACGATCCAGTGATGAATCGAATTTAGTGCCGTCTTCTAACCAGCCTGTATAGTGTGTTGTAATCAAAGCGCCTTTAACCGCTTCTTTACCTTCGCCTACCACTAAGTCAATAATTTCTAATTCTTTGCTCATGCTCTCAACCTCAAATGCCGCAATCAAAATAAAACCCTATTATAAACAGGATTACTTTGGATGCCGTAGTAAATACGCTGTTAAAAATTGAGCTCCAGAATATCCTGATCATTCATTAGATCTTGAGTTAATTTTCTATGGTTTGTCGCAGAGCCAATTAAGATCCAACGCCCACTGATTTTATGTTCAGTTTTATGTCGCACACTACGAACCACTTGCATTTGATAGGTTTTAAACAGCTCTTCATAGTCATCCAGCGTTTGTTGTCGAAAGTGACAAACGATACGATAACTCCGTGCTTGGTTTTTCGCTTCAATCCACGCTTGAATATAAATCAAAACAATTAAAACGATCAGCACAATCACCGTACCAATCAAGCTCAGCACGATATAGCCCGCTCCCGCAGCCATGCCTAAGGCAGCGGTCATCCAAATGGTAGTTGCTGTGGTAATGCCTGAAATTCGATTTTCATCTTTAAAAATTACCCCCGCACCCAAAAAGCCGAGGCCAGTCAAAATATTGGCCGCAATTCGATCATGACTATCAACGCCGATACGTAACGATAAGATAGTAAATAAACATGAACTTAAACTGACCATAATCATGGTGCGCAGACCTGCCGACTTACTTCGGTACTCACGTTCCGCACCAATGACAGCGCCAATCATAAGCGCCACAAATAACAAATAAAAATCAGGGTACATCGGCTGCTCCCCATCTTTAAAATTTTCTCATTGTTTGTAGATATACCGAATTTTATAGTCAGGATGCAAGCCTGAACTCACATCCATCGTGATGAGTTAAATCACATCAAATGCTTATTGCAATTGTGTCCATTCAATCACCGCTTGAGCTTTATC
This sequence comes from Acinetobacter sp. YH12027, assembly GCF_013420085.1. Classification (NCBI taxonomy): domain Bacteria; kingdom Pseudomonadati; phylum Pseudomonadota; class Gammaproteobacteria; order Moraxellales; family Moraxellaceae; genus Acinetobacter; species Acinetobacter sp. YH12027. The sequence continues at coordinate 59,071 of NZ_VOYW01000017.1, read as the reverse complement.
ACCAATCAAAGTCCATTCGCCATCCATCACATTTAATTGTAAAGACATGGTTCGTTCGCATAACTCTTGAATGGCAGCTGTACTCGCTTCAGATAATTGCCAAATTTCAACATTCTTCAGGGTTTTCAGTTTGCTGTTGCGTTTATACCATTCGTCTACTGAAGAACCATAGGTAATCACAGCAACGTGTGGGCAACGAGCACTGGCTTTTTTGACTTTGTCTTCGTCAGGGCAACCGACTTCAATCCATTTCACCAATTGACCTGTTAAATCTTTTTCCCACAGCGCTGGTTCGTCTGTTTCGAAAAGATCTTTGGTAAATTCTAATGCTTCATCTGCATAGCGTGCATATGCCAAGACACGTACCATCAAACGTTCAATCGTTTCAGAAGGATGCAAAGCCATCGTCAATTGATAATCACCATATTGGTGTACATCCATATTGGCAATGTTCAAATCTGCTTTATAAATTGTAGCTTTTAGCGCCATGGTAAAGTCCTCAAATTTGGCGCTTAGCATATAAGATTTAGCAAGCTTTTGCTGCGTTGATTTACTTATTTCTCCGCTTTCTCGGCATCAATACGGCACTGCATTAATCGATCTTCAAAGTCGAGCCATTCACGTTCAGTCTGGTAAATAATTTCGACACGATTATCGATACTTTCCTCGCTCGACTGATAATTAAACTGATCGGGATTAAAGTTAAAGGTTTTCCAACCTTGGTCTGTCTGAAAAATACCTTTGATCCGTAGCCAATCTTGCTGCTCACAGAGTAAATCTAACAACTCAAAAAAGTCGAAGGTCCATCGTTTTGGGAGTTTCCAACCTGCGACACTATAGCCCTGAGCGGATTCAACATAATGATAAGGCAACTGTTTAATTTCTGTGGGCACATCGACCAGCATTTGCTTTTGTATCGCCAATAAAGGCTGAATTTTACGCGGACTTCCCACATAGGCGAGATCAATATTTGCCAGTTTTAAATCACCTTTTACAACATTGATCCATTGCTGCTGATACGGTAAATATGCTTGTTTGAGTCGTTCCAAACCAGCTTGATCGGCATCACTCATACAATCGACATGAGACACCACAACGATTTGTGCCACTTTGAGTTGATCGGCATACAGGTTTTGTGACGTCCAATCTTGATCATGTAAGCGTGAGCCATCGACCACGGTCACCAATGCTCGCATGGCTAAATGCGGATGCCAATGTGGCTCGGTCAATTGCTCCAAAAGTTGTCCCGGATGCCCTAAACCTGTCGGCTCAATAAACAGTCGGTCGGGTTTCACCTCTGACAATAATCGTGACAACGCAATTTGCATCGGCAGTTGACTGCTACAACATAGACAACCACCCAATAATTCCTTGACCGCAAAGCCCTGATCTTGCGGCAACATCTGTTGATCGACCCCGATTTGTCCAAACTCGTTCATCAGTACGGCCCAAGTTTCGCCCGCTGGCTTTTGCTTCAATAACTGCTGTAAAACTGTGGTTTTACCCGCACCTAAAAAGCCAGAAATAATATGAACAGGAATCGCACCGTGGGTAGAAACTAATTTCAAAAGTGAGTCACTCAAATAAATAGCCAATGATTAATGGCCTTTACCATAATGATTTCAAAAAAATGCTGCAAGCTTAGTGTTCATTTCTCTGTCTTCATTTTTCTAAAGCATAGATCAGCCTAGTATCCGAGGCATTGAATGATGATCTGGCTGTTAAACAGCCTGTTATTCCATTTGCATGAATGCATGACATATCTGGTCACACTTTATTGGCAAAGTTAACCCTTATATTAAAAAAAATGGTCATATCGAAAAGAATCCTTACATTTGGATTTTATCGAAATTTCTGGATTCTGCTTATTTACGACATCGATGTAATCATCATGTAAACAATGAATGAATCATGAAGCCGATTTGGTCATTTTTTCTTGCAAAGTTAAATGAAGATTCCGATATTTTTTAACATTTAAAACACAGGATGGAAGGTTATGTATTCATCCAGTTAACCAGTCTGTTTCACTTTGTTGCTCGCATTGATCACTCGGTTTTCTCGATTTAGCATGAGTTCTCTCCTGATGGACGTGATGATCTTTTCAGGACTTACTAAAATATATAAGGATGCTCAAAATGAAATTAACTCAAATTTTACTTGCTTCTACTCTAGCTGCTGCAGCTGCAACAAGTTTTGCTGCGAGCAAAGATAAACAAGAAGCGCCTGAACAAGAAAAAGTAGTGGTTAGCACTCAAGAACAGCCAGCGACTGAAACAACTGCTGCTGAAGGTACTGCTGCTCAACCTGCTTCAGAAGCAAATGCTGAAGGTTCTGCACCAGCTCAACCTGCTCAGTAATAGACGGATAGCGTACTCCACACGCTAAATTCATTTAGTCTGCTGCTCAACATTTATCCCTCACTAATAAAATGTTGTGCTAAATGAATTAAAGTCGCCGGATCATTGAAAAATGGTTCGGCTTTTTTATGCTCAAAGCCACTGATTAATAGATTTTAATGATCGATAAATCATTCAAAATGATTGATGATTTTCATATAAATAAATATATATCATCCACTTAAAATAAAACCCTGCAAAAAACACGACAATTCGATTCATCGTTTCGACTTATGCCTAGCTTGTTGAAAGCCTCGGTTTAGAACTTAATAGTGGCATATGTGAAGTGATTGGATGTTTACGCATGAGCAATAAAGCAAATTACACAACGGAAGTTGCCATTCTGGGCGCAGGTCCTGTCGGCTTAACCATTGCAAACTACTTAAGTAAGCAAGGTGTCAAAGTCACTGTGATTGAACAACTGGACAGCCTGATTGACTACCCACGTGCGATTGGTATTGATGATGAATCATTACGTACCATCCAATCATTAGGTTTAGTGGACCAAGTGTTACCGCATACGACACCGAACCACGCGATGCGTTTCTTAACCCCTAAAGGCCGTTGTTTCGCTGACATTCAACCGCTCACTCGTGAATTTGGTTTCTCACGTCGTAATGCCTTTATTCAACCGCAAGTCGATAATGTACTGCTACAAGGTTTAAAACAGTACGAAACCACAAATGTTTTATTCTCTCGTCAATTGTCTGATTTTAGCCAAGATGCCAATGGTGTAACGCTAAATATTCAAAATAAAGACGGTGAAGCTGAAAAAATTCAAGCGCAGTATTTGATTGCTTGTGATGGTGGTAACTCAGTGGTACGTCGTACCCTCAACATCGGCTTCGATGGTAAAACTGCACCGAACCAATGGATCGTGATCGACATCAATAACGACCCACTTGCAACGCCACACATTTACCTATGCTGTGACCCTGTGCGTCCTTATGTATCTGCTGCGCTTCCACACGGTATTCGTCGTTTCGAATTTATGGTGATGCCTGGTGAAACTCAAGAAGAATTAAGCAAACCTGAAAACATTGCCAAATTATTGTCGAAAGTGCTTCCAACGACCGATGGTATTGAAGTGATTCGTCAGCGTGTTTATACCCACAATGCCCGTATTGCAGATAAATTCCGTGTAGACCGTATTTTACTTGCAGGCGATGCTGCGCACATCATGCCAGTATGGCAAGGTCAAGGGTATAACAGTGGTATGCGTGATGCATTCAACCTTGCGTGGAAAGTTGCAATGGTTGTACAAGGCAAAGCTGGCCCTGCGCTTTTAGATACGTACCAAGTTGAACGTAAAGATCATGCCAAAGCGATGATTGATCTTTCTGTAATGGCGGGTCATGTCCTTGCGCCACCAAAAAAATGGCAAGGTTTCGTGCGTGATGGTATTGCCTATGCGCTCAATTACATCAAACCGATCAAGCAATATCTATTGGAAATGCGCTTCAAACCAATGCCGAAGTACAACGATGGTGCATTGATCAATAACGGTGTTAAAGACTCACCTGTGGGTAAAATGTTCATTCAACCACATGTTCAACTTGAATCTGGTGAGAAAGTCCTACTTGATGAAGTCATCGGTAACGACTTTGCAATCATTGCTTGGGGCGTCGATCCAAAATGGGGTCTGTCAGATGCGACCATAAAAAAATGGCAAAAATTGGGCGTTAAATTTATCCAAGTATTGCCTGCTGTTCAGCTTAGCAATGAAAATCGCACCAAGTACGACAATGTAATTACGATTGGTGATATTGGTACTGATATTCGTGGTTGGTTTGGTAAAACCACTGAATCTGTTACGATTCTTCGCCCAGACCGCTTTGTTGCAGCGATTGCAATTCCACAAAATTTAGATAGCGTGAGCCAACAATTGTTTGCAAAATTGCATGCTTAATAATCTAAATAGATCTGCAAGAATTAAAAATCACCATGCATAAAGCATGGTGATTTTTTTCTACAATCACTATAAACATCAGATGCTATAATCGTTCAATACATAATTATAAGCTTCGCAAAATGCAAAAAAGATTTCAGAAATTATTCATTTATAGTTTGTTAGGTTTTATTTTTATCTGTTCACTCATTTTCGTAGAGATACATCATTTTCATGCCAATAGTTGGTTACCTATTTTCGTTTTTTGCCTCTGTTTTCTTATTTCTTTGAATTGCTATTTATTAGGCTTAGAAAAAGATGTGAACAAAAACGAAGAATCTAATTTTTTGTCCTTCCATTTATACATTTCATTTTTTTATGCAGTTATTGCCAGCTTTTTTCTCACCACAGTGATTCTTGCTTTATTTGCATTACAAACTCAATATTTTGGTCAAGATAAAAATATCATTCTAAAAGGCCAAGTCTATTCACCCACATTTACACTAGAAAAGAAGCCCTGCCGAACTCGCCTTAAATTTCCCGAAAGTGGTTGGTCTACCTTCGCGTATCTCTGTCTAGATACCAAGAAACATAACTTTTCTGGTTATTACAAACTCCATTTGAAAACCAGTTTCGCAGGGGCTGCGGTTCAAGATTATGATTGGATTGATGATCAATTAACATATCAGCAGCATCGTGCCTTAGATATGGATCCACATCAAAAAAGACTGCTTGAAATATATGCCAAACTTGAAAGAGATTTAGGCCCACCTCTATCTGATGATGAAGCCCATGATTTTTTAAATAGACCCAACAATGATTGAGTCTATTTAATTTAGCTCAACATTTGCCATACATTATCTAGGCAATAATTAAAATCGCTTTACCATCTTAGTGATTGATATTTAAAACTCTTTCTTTGTAGTTCCAAAGAAAGAGTTACATGATTAGACATATAGCAACACCACGTTCAGCCAACAATCAAATAAGCATCCAAGTTAAACCGACTGAAACCAATGCACATCTTTTACCGATTCACGTTGCTGAATCAGCTGAATAAAAGGTTTAAATTCATCTAAATATGGCAATATTTTGAATGAAATGGCATACACCATCCAATAAGCCAAATACAAATCTGCTGCGCTAATTTTATCCCCCAACAGATATGGATGAGCCTGCGCAAGCCCTGTTTTAATAAAATCTAAAAGTATTTTTTCATTACCAAAACTCAAACTGCCACGTTTCTCATCCATCAACTCAGTGCTAATGCCGACATTTTTCATGTCCATATATTCAGTCAACGGACCATGACAGAAAAACATCCATTTCAAATATTCACCCCGTTTTGGATCATCCAAGGCGGGTGCTAAACCTTTTTCATTGAATTTATCGGCTAAATAACTAAAGATGGCTGCGGTCTCAATGATCACAGCAGTACCATCGACCAAGCAAGGAACTTTGCCCATGGGGTTAATCTTGAGATATGCTGCTTGATGCATCTCTTCATATGGCACTTCAATAATGTCAACTTCTGACTCGATGTCTAATTCTTTCAATAAAGGCAGAATGGTATTACTGCGTGAGCGTGGATTGCTGTAGAGTTTCACTGTTGGGTTCATTGTAGATATCCTTATTTTCATCCTTGTTGTTCTGTCTATTACTATACGCGGCTTTATGTAGATTTATGTTGCGTTCATCCCTGCTTTAAACACTTTCCGATACAATACGCCCGACTAATAATTACCCTAAATTTGAATTTATATTTAAAGCAAAAAGTATTTACTCCGACTTTCTGATAATCAAACAATTGAGCTCTACATCGATGAAAAATAAATATTTAATTGCCATGTTTACGGTGATTTTAATTTCAGGCTGTTCCAAGAAAACCGAAGAAATGGCAACTGAAGCCAGCGCAGATGCACAACCTGCTCAAGTCAGTACACAGCAAGATCAAGCAGCGGAAAGCACATCCAATGAGCCGTCTACCACGCCTGCAACAACACAGAAACCTGAAACTATTATAAATGAGCAGGTCAACCCAGCCGAAGCCTCTCGTAAAATGGTTCGAGAAGCCAATGTCAGTTTTGAGTCGAAAGATGTGGTTAAAACGGCCTTAGAAATTGAAAAACTCACGCTAAGTTTAGGTGGCTTTATTGAACAGAAAAATATCGACTTTGTGGTGCAAGAGAGTCAATCCTACCCGATTGCTGACGGCAAAATTAAAATCTTTGAAAAAGTGAATCCGCAAGCGGAAATGATCATTCGTGTGCCAAGTGAAAAAGCTGCATATTTCGTCAATCAACTGTTGCCCCTTATGCACTTTTTGAACCGTCAGCAATATTCAGCAAAACGCTATGAGCTAAAACTACTCGAAGAAAAAATGTCGCAAACACAGGTCGTGCCCGACCATGTAGCAGCAGCGCAAGTCAATGAAATCTCACGCCTGACCCGCTTAGAAGTTCAAGATCGTGTCCGCTATAGCACGATTGTGATTAGCTTTACTCAACCTGCCACTGTCCGTGAACATATCGATATTAACCTTGATGCTGTTGCGCAGTTAAATGGCGATAGTTTCTGGCAAAGAGCATGGTACGGTATACAAAAAGGGTGGCAATTTGTGTTGAGCCTGTTGGTTGTTCTCATTACGATTTGGCCACTCTATCTGATTATACTCATCGGTTTGATTGCCTACCGCGTGATGAAACCCTATTTACAAAAATGGTTTAAATAAATCAGAGTGACAAAGGCTATGTATCATTGAGTCTTTGATTAAAAATACGATAAATAAAAAAATCCCGAAACTCTTAATTCGAGATTTTTTCATTTAAATCTTAGGGCAATATTTAAAGGCTTAGAAAAAGCCCATATAGAACTGCTCTTTTAATACTTTTAAAATCAACTCGATCGCATCATTTTTACGATCTTTTCGATAGCTCGCATACAGACCAATGGTCGGCAAGGGTTCAACTGTACTTTTAACCAATATTTTATCACCGAGCAATGGAATGACATAAGACGGTACTAAACTCCAACCGACACCCATACCGACCAAATTGACATTTAACAAAATATTGGTCGAATGCTGCACCAAGTTCACATTCAGTTTATTTTGCTTAAAGAAATCTTGAATAATTCGGTATAGCTCAGGTGATGAATGTTCATCACTAATAATAAAATCCTGATTATTCATGTTTTTAATGCTGATATGCCGCTGTTCTGCTACAGGCGAATTTTTCGGTACAATCAACGCCAAAGGCTCAGTAAAAATCTGAACAGATTCTATATCAGGGCTTTCTTCGACATAACGGGTAAAGGCAATATCAATCTCTCCTTTACGTACTGCACTGATCTGATCGACATCCATTAAACTATGAAAATGAATTTTCAACTCAGGAAACTGAGCACGGATATTCGGCATGATATAAGGAAAGACCTTCATTTCAGCCACAGGAACAAAGCCGATATTCAGTTGTTCTTTACTGAGCTGCGCAATTTGACGCGCATCTATCATGGCTTTTTCAGCATGCTCTAAACTCAAACGCGCTTCTTTTAAAAAGGCCTGACCTTCTGCAGTCAGCTCAACTTTTCGGTTGGTTCGCATCAATAATTGCACCCCAACTTCCTGTTCTAAGTCTTTAATTTGCTGACTTAAAGAAGGTTGCACAGTACACATTCGCTGCGCAGCCTTAGTAAAATTTAGCTCTTCGGCAACCGCAACAAAATATCGTAGATGTCGTAATTCCATTATTCAGCTCCTAAAGCACTGCGTTTAAATTGGTTTGCCACGAATAGACGATACATCCACAAAGTGAACAGCACCATCACTGCACAAAATAAATAGGTTGCCTGAAATCCAAAGTATGCAATCAGCACACCCATAATGACCGAACCGACAGCAAGGCCAATATCAAACAAGGCAAAAAAGGTGGATATTGCATGTCCCATTCGGGCTTTTTCTACCGTTTGAATCGCGACCGTTTGCAGGCATGGGAAAACTGAACCGTAGCCGATGCCCATAAAAACGGCCGATATCCAAAGCACCCATTGATTCGTGAGAAAACTCACAATCACCAAACCAATGGCAAAGCAAATAAAGGATGGATAGATGACTGCACTCGGGCCTTTGCGATCATAAACTTTGCCAACCCAAGGACGGACGATCAACATCGACACAGCAAAGACAATAAAAAAGATACTGGTATAAGCGAGTAAATGCTTCAACTCTGCATAAGCGGTGATAAAACTCATCACACTCGAATATGCAAACGCAGTTAGTAGTGCCACAAAACTGATGGCAAGTACTCGTGTTTCAATCACATCACGCCATTGGATGGCTGCGGATTGGCTCGCTTGATCACTTGATTTATGCTGTACGTATTCTTGTATTTGAACTAACCACGTAAAAATATAGCCCACTGCAACCAATAAGGCTAATACTGCAAATAAGGTACTAAAACTGCTGAATTGAATCATACTCAGCGCTAAAAATGGCCCGATCACCACGCCTAAGTTGGTCGACATGACAAAGTAGCCCATGCCTTCACCCTTTCGATGATCTGGGATGTAATCATTTACGATGGGAACATTGACCGTGGTTAATATACTGAACCAAAAACCATGTAAAAAACGAATGACCAACAACGACCACATGCTGTCAATCCACAAATAACTCAGCGCAAAAACGACAAAAATAAAGCCTGAAATACGTACAGAATTGGCTTTACCAAAACGCTCAATGATCATGCCGGAAAAGGGACGAATCGCAATGGATGACACCAAAAACAGCGTTAAAGCCATACCCGCTTGCTGAATCGAACCACCCAATTCTTTCATAATATAAATGGGTAATATGGTCAGCAGCGCAAAGTAATAGCTAAATAAAAACAAGTTATTACACAGACAAAAAACAAAAGACTTGTTCCATAACGATGCCTGATGTTGAGTAGTCATGAGGTCATTGCCTCGCTGCTACGCGTGGCTTGGGACTGCGTAAAAATCGGGTTTAGCGCCAACTGCACCAGTCGCTTGATATAGTCTTCATCTGGCTGAGTGTTAAAGAAAATGATCTGATAATGAATCGGGCCATACAACATATCCAACATGAGTTCGAAAGGATAATCCGCGCGAATTTCGCCTCGTTGAATGGCCAATTGGATCAGCTCACGTGTCGCTTCACGTCGAGGTAACAAATACTGTTTAAAAAACTCACCTGCTGCTTCACGATGCTCTGCCAAAACCACTAGCAATGCTCGACCCACGTGCTGATTTAAAGCCCGTGATAATTTGAGCAATTGTTGATTTAGATTGAACTCTAAACTTTGTGATAAATCGAGTTCAAACACCGAGGCGGTGTGCGCTTTAAAAGCATCGAAAACCAGATCGGACTTATGCTTCCACCAACGGTAAATCGTCGATTTTCCAACGCCTGCGCGAGCGGCAATATCTTCAATGGTCATGCTTCGATAATCACTTTCCGCCAAAGCATCTGTGACCGCTTGTAAGATACATTGCTTACGCCGAGAAGTTTTTTCAGTTTCACTCATAATTTAAAAACGAAACGCTACGTATCGTTTTATATTAAACAGTATTGGACTGAATGACTATCATTAACTGAGCTGTGAAGAATAAACTTTAGTCGCACACTCGGAATTCAAATCCCAACTGCACTCTCCAGACGAATTTCAGAATAAAAAAAAGATCGCCAAAGCGATCTTTTCAAATATTCAGCCACCAAAGCGATTAGCTTTGTGTCGACTTTTTATAAATACTGCAAGAAGGATGATGATTTTCCTGTAAACGTGCCACTTTACGATGTTCCGCAGCTTCGAAACGACAACGTTTCCAGTCATTATCTAGATTCAATGCCGGAATTTGTTTTGGTTTACCTTGATCATCAACAGCAACCATTGTGAAATAGCAACTATTGGTATGACGCACTGTACGTTTTTGAATGTTCTGCGCTTCAACACGAATACCAATTTCCATAGAAGTACGACCTACATGGTTCACACTTGCAAGGAAAGTCACTAACTCACCCACGTGAATTGGTTCTTTAAAATTTACTTTATCAACTGATAGTGTCACCACGTAGCTACCAGAATAGCGACTTGCACAAGCATACGCGACTTGGTCTAACAATTTTAGAATCGTTCCACCATGCACATTACCCGAAAAATTCGCCATGTCAGGAGTCATTAAAACTGACATCGATAATTCTGACTGGTCGTCTAGTGCATTCGCAATTTGATCTAATGGGGACATCTTGTTTCTCTAGACTCGTGATATAACAATGATTAATGTGATTATTATATAGATTTTAATCAAAATTAAATGTTCAAATCGGCAAAAAAACCATCATTATTATTTATAGTGATCATACCATCATTCAGTAAAATATATATCGATAACGATATACACCCGATAAACAAGTATTTATCACGCTATCTATCAGTTTTTTAATCCAAGCTATGCTGTGTTTTATATTTAAAACATATTCATTAAAACGCGTTGTTCCATCGATTCAACATAGCACGGCATTAAACTTAATCTTCTAAGACTTTTAACATCTCGAAAGATACGTTGTCATAGCTGGTTTTTTGTCCACCATCATTGGTACTTTCTAGCGTGTAAGAATTATCTACATGTACATGAGTGACAATAAATACGTTATCTTCCATCATCGCAAGCTTTACTTTTTGTCCTACATCAAGCGTTTTCATCTACAGCCACCTTTAAAATATTTATTGGTTTTAAGTATTAATAACCTGATGATATTCTAAACACTTCAACAGTATTGGTAAACGTAAGCACATGAATAAAAACGCTAATATAGGTATATACTCTTAAAATCTACGTAAAACCAATTAATATGATTTTCTTAATTAATTTCAAATAATTAACTGTATATTTTCTTATCATTACGATTTTTATATTTGGCAAATCTTGTGATTAAGACCTAAAACCAATCAACATCCAATATATTAATGATTACTGGATACTATTGAGCATGGGAAAAGCTGAGAGCAAAAATTAAAATGCTTTGCTGAAATAAAAATGCACCCTGAGAGGTGAACAGGATGCATATCAATTTGCTGATCGTACCTGCCTAATCTTTGGCTGCTAAATAAGGAATATGATGCCCCTTGCTGTATTGATGTTCAGCATAAACCCGAGAAATCTCTCCAAGTTTTTCTAAGGTCGCCTCTTCACCTGCAAGCATCGTCGTTTCACGCCCTTTCACATCAAATATATGTGCTTTTTCACGTAAATCAGGTTGAATCACAATGTCTGCTCGCTTGAGCTCTTCTTGAGCTAAACGATTTTGCATAATATTGATATTTTGGTTAAACAAGCCCCAAACATTCGACGTTTCGGTATGAATTGGTCGTGCCAAAATATCCACCGCAATAATAATATCTGCCCCTAAATCGCGTGCAACGTCCACAGGAACAGGGCTGACCAATCCGCCATCAACATATTCTGTGTCTTCAATAATCGTGGGAATGAACATACTTGGAATCGACACCGAAGCACGAACAGCCTGCCCCGTATTGCCATAGTTGAACACGACTTTTTTGCCATTCTTTAACTCGGTTGCCACCACATACATTGGGGTTTTTAGCAACTCTAAAGGCACGTCATCAACTTGCTCATTGATATAATCTTCAACTTTTTTACCGTCAAAAAAGCCTTTTTTGTCCAAGCGTATTTCTCGAACATCATTGGCTTTCATATTTAAGGCGATATCTCTTAACTCATTGGCACTTTTACCTGATGCATAGATTGAACCCACAATGCTACCCGCACTGGTTCCAACAATGAAATCTGGGTGTATTCCCTGCTGTTCAAGTATCTGAATGGCGCCAATGTGTGCATAACCACGTGCCCCACCACTCCCTAAAACCAAAGCAACAATCGGACGCTTTTCCTGCTTTTTCACTTTTTTAAAGTCAATGCGGTTATTCGCCACTTGAGCAGGTGCTGCTGTATAAGTTCGAATTTGTGTGGATATTTCAGCGCTGACCTTTTTTGAGCCCACACTTTGACAACCTACAAGGCTGATTGCGAATGCAGTCATCAAAACAGTTATGCTTTTCATTGAGAGATATTCCAAATGCAACTCGAGATTTGAAGAGAAAAAGTAGTCTAATCAGTCCACATTCACGTCACTGTTATTATTCGTTAATGCCTCTGACCGATGCACATTATATTGACATACAACCTAGAAAGTCATTGGCTGTCAAAATTTCAGTGTCTAGCAGAATTTCCACATCAAGATCCAAAACATTGTCTAGCAAAAAAAGCCCCGATAACGGAGCTTTTTAAAGTTAATTTTTGACTTTACCAAATATCGGAATTAACACGATCCTTATATTTTGGATGTTCATCCATCTTAAACACTGGCTCTTTTACACCACGTTTTAACTGTGAGGTGTAGTCTTTCATCAACATCAATAAGAATGGAGTCAGCAATAAAATTGCAAAGAGGTTAATACTCGCCATCACGCCCATGAAGAGATCCGCTAAGTTCCAAATCAGAGGCACACTCATGATTGAACCAAAGTACACCATCATGAGGACGAATACGCGGAATACAAACATGACCTTAGGATTGTTATTGATAAACTGCACATTACCTTCAGCATAAGCATAGTTACCGATTACTGAAGAATAAGCGAATAAGAACAAGATAATAGCAAGGAAGTCATCTCCCCATGCGCCAATCTGGCTTTCAAGCGCCATTTGCGTCAAAGCAACGCCTTCAAAGCCTGCATTTTCATACAAACCGGACGCCAAAATAATGATGGCCGTACAGGTACACACCACAAATGTGTCGACAAATACACCGAGCATTTGAACTAAGCCTTGATTGACTGGGTGTTTAACGTCTGATGCTGCCGCAGCATTGGGTGCAGAACCCATACCGGCTTCATTGGAGAATAAACCACGTTTAATCCCTTGCATCATTGCCATAGAAACCATAGCACCGAAAAAACCACCTGCTGCTGCATCAAATTCAAAGGCTTTACTGAAAATTAACTGGAAAATATCTGGGAGAATCGCAAAGTTAGCAAATGCAACATAGAAAGCAACTGCGAGATAAAGCAAAGCCATAAAGGGCACAAATCTTTCTGCAACTTTGGCGATCCGTTTAATCCCGCCAAAAATAATCAGCGCAGTTATGAGCACCAAGAATAAGCCCACCCAAGAGATTTCAAAACCGAAACCACCTAAGTCTAAAATGATGTTGGCTTTATCCCAGCCCCACGCATGTGAGGTCGCACCTGTAATCGCATTGGCTTGCACCGCATTAAAGACAAAACCATAGGTTGAAATCAGCGCGATGGCAAAAACCACACCCAACCACTTTTGCTTTAAACCTTGTGTAATGTAATACGCTGGTCCACCACGGAATTGCTGATTTTGCGTATCACGCACTTTAAAGAGCTGTGCAAGTGAAGATTCCACAAATGCTGAACTCATCCCTAAAAATGCGGTAAACCACATCCAAAACACTGCACCTGGCCCACCAATTGCAATCGCAATTGCAACACCTGCGACATTACCTACGCCGACACGACTGGCCAGTCCCGTCACAAAGGCTTGGAATGGTGTAATCCCATGTTCATCATCGCCTTCTTTACGGCTAGATTTCATCACTTTAATACTATGAAAAAATAGACGAATCTGAACTGCGCCAGTGATTAAGGTATAGAAAATACCAACCGCCACTAAGAATACGACTAAGAAATCCCAAAGCGGATCATTAAAAACTTTGACCCAGCCCATGAGAGTTGCATTTAATTGTTCATCCATAATCAATACCTAAAATGCGAATACAAAAACAAAGGCTCTAAATTAGAGCCTTTGTAGAATTAAGCGAAAAATTTGAGAATTAATTGAATAACCGTCGCATTAATTAAGTCAACAAAGAATGCACCACATAGCGGCACAATTAAGAATGCCTTATGTGAAGGGCCATACATATTTGTAATCGCTTGCATATTTGCCACAGCCGTCGGCGTTGCACCCATACCAAAACCACAGTGACCTGCTGATAAAACAGCAGCATCATAGTTTTTACCCATGACACGGAAAGTCACAAAAGCAGCATACAAAGCCATCGTCAGCATTTGTGCACCCAAAATGACTACAAGTGGGCCAGCGAGATCGGATAATTGCCATAACTTTAATGACAACAATGCCATCGCCAAATACAAAGATAGAGATGCATTACCAAATACATCGATAGCGCGGTCGAAAATTTGTACACGGAAAATACCTTCCAGTACATTTCGTAAAATTACGCCGCCAGCCAGTGCCCAAACAAATGTCGGTAATTCAAATACAGTACCTTTACTAAAACCTGTCATGAAGTCCGCAAATGCTAAACACCCTGCAAATAAACCTAATGTGGTAATTGCATTATCGGCTGTAATAAGGCGAACTCGATGCGGATATTCAAACGGTACATATTCTGTTGAATTAATATCTGCTAGAGGAGTGTTATCACTTTTTTCAATTTGTTCATGAGTACGAGGCGTTGCAAGTTGATAGCGGTTAATTAATAGCTTCGCCAGTGGACCACCGATAATACCGCCAATAATCAAACCAAATGTCGCACTTGCCATACCTAAGGCTAATGCACCTTGAATGCCATGTTGAACTTCTAAAATTTCACCCCATGCGCCTGCAGTACCATGACCACCGGTAAGGGTAATAGAACCTGCAATCAAACCAATAAGAGGGTCAATACCTAGCACCGTCGCAAGACTGATACCTACGAGGTTCTGCACCATGATGAATGAAGCAACAGCGACGATAAAGATGACCAAGCCGATTCCGCCCTCTTTTAATTTGGCAAAGTTTGCACTTAAGCCAATAGAAGCGAAGAAAATCAGCATAAAACTGGTTTGTAATTCACTACTCGTTGTAATGCTATAGCCCCAAAGACTGTGTACTACTAAAGAAATAATCGCTGCAACTAAACCACCGGCAACAGGCTCTGGAATGTTATATCGGCCTAAAAAACCAATACGATTAACAAGAAACCGTCCCAACAAAAGCACAATTACCGCTGCGATTAAGGTATAAAACGCATTAAAACTAAATTCCATATAATTTGTCCAAAATTATTTGAATATTTTTAAAGCTCTTCTATCAGCATTAGCTGCCTTTATGGTCTGAAATACAACTACATTTTGTAATTTCAAATCAATAATGCAATTAAACGACTCAAGCTAAAGAGTTTGAAAAATATTCATCATCTGATTCAAATAAGTAAGTCTGAGCTTTAAAAATCAACTCAAAATGACTAACAAATCGCTAAAAGTTTTAAATTGAGAAACAGCCTCAAATGAAGCAAATTTAATGACAGAACATTGTGTATGTCTGTACTGTTTCGCACTATTTCTGAAAAGTCGCACATTATGCAGCCTGAACAATAAAATTTCAGTATTTTTTATTACAAAAAGTTAATTTTCCTATAATTTAAAGTTATATCTAATTGTTTTTATTTAAATACATTCGCATTTTTAATCTATATAAAATATTAAAGATTTAAGCGTAATCCATATACTGTACGTGGTTCAACGCCTGCTTTAACCAGTACGACATCATGACTCAGGCGATTTAATGAATCTATCTGTTTAGTGCTGTGAGTTCATTTGTGTTAATACATCCTCTGTTTAAACAAAAAAGCCTGAACTAAGTCAGGCTTTTTTGATCGATTCTGATCGATGATTTGAGCTTAGAAGCTATATTTAGCCATTAAGCCAACGCGGTTATCTTTATATGTTTTCCCTGTAAACGCTTCACGTTTACCATTCACATATTCAACACCTAAATCAATTGGTTTCACTGGTGTATAAATCACATTTAACCAAGCTTGCTGTGCTTCTTCATTCGCATTTGAGTTAGATTCATCTTTCGCATACGCGCTGCCATCATCCGCAAATAGCGCGCCGTAAGCTAAAGTCGAACGTAGTTTTTCATTAAACTTATAAGTTGCACCCACTTGTACAGCAGTGAATTTGTTTTGCTCGATGTTGCCATCTACCACAGAGTAAGCCGAGTTAGAACCATATAAATAGTTGCTGTTGCCTTCCGTATACGAGACATCACCATTCAATTTCAATTGATCAGTCACTGCATAAGATGCACCCGCTGCTACACCCCAAGCTGTTTCTGTATCATCCGCAACTTTAGATTTGTAGTTTTCAACCAATGCACGAGCTGAAGCTGTGCCTTTACCTGCTGCAAAACCTTGAGTCACTTTGGCAGTTAAGTTTGGAAGGCGATATGTCGGATCTGCAGCAACAGTCCCTTTACTATCCCCTTCTTCCGCAGAAACAAATAATTGAGTATCTGGAGCTAATTTGTAGTTATAACGAACTTGAGGAATACGTGTAGTACCACCACCCAAGTTTGTATTGAAATCAATCATTTCTGGTGCATGGCTAGATAAGAAGTTAGATGTCGTTTGACCAAATAACCAGTTGTTAAAGGTTAAGTAACCGTGACGTAAGCGAAGTCCATCATTTGAACCACTCGCATCTGCAAAGTCGACTTCAATTTTACCGCCGACTTTATTATCGCCACCCACTGGTGCGGTAAAATCTAAACCAAAACGCGTTGTTTTAGCAGTCGCGCGCAATTTGTCTTTTGTCGCACCAGTTGATGTATGTACGCTGTTAAAGTCGTTATCCGCACCTTCAATGATGTAGTTCGCATCACCACGAACAAAACCGTAAAGATTTACATCTGCACCTGCTTTAGATTTCAAGCTTGCCGCTGGAGTAGCTGGTGGCGGTGGTGCAACAGGACGCGCTTTAACTTGCTGAATCTCTGTTTGTTGCTGTTGTTGAACTTGCTGCTGCGCTTTAATCAAACTTTTTAGTTCTGCGACTTCTGCACGTAATTGTTCAATTTCAGAAGTATTGCTGCCTGCATGAGCCATTGAGACCGTAGCCAAACTCATGGCAACAACAAGGGTTTTCATTGGGTGGAATACAGTTTGAGTTTTCATCCTAAGCTCTCTATTGTCCTGTCATTGTTGTATGCCCTAACTCTGGGCGCTTTGTTATTCGCCTATTTGAGCGGACAAATTTCAAGCTGCATATCCGTGCTTTAGTCGCATTAAAGTCCCAACTTGCAGCCCTTAATAACGAAATACTTGAAAGCAAAAAGCAAAAACGCTGAATCCATCACTGAAAATAGACTGAAATATTTAGTTAAAATTCAGACTTAGCCGATTCAGATGGCAAAAAAGCTCAATACCCATACCTTAAAGGTAAAAATCCATACTCTATAGGTATGTCATAAAAACGATAAAATCCGACACATTACCGATAGAGGCATTCGATAGATAGTGATTCAGCATAAAGCACTGTGTTTAATGCAAATAATACTTATTTATCAGTTGCTCTATTTCATTCGAGTGGGACAACAGCGATCCACCGTTTCACTTTTTATTTTCAAGTGGATGATGGTTTAGAGATAAATTTCGAGCAAACAGCAATTGAGCTCAAGGTGCGATAAATAGCGCCCTCATTGAAAGTTATGAATGATGAACATTTATAATGAGTGACGCGGATATTTGATCAATAATACACGTACGTTGATGACCGACGTTTAAGTCAGACCTGCTAAACGTCATCACCTGCATTTAGTTCAACCCATGGCTGAAGCTTTTAAACTACGCATGGTGAACATTGCAACAACCACAAATAGCAGCATAATCAGAGCCATATTGATTAGCGCTGACCATACTAAAAAGTTCAAAAACACTCCGGCCAATAGACCACAGGCAAATTGCATACTTCCCATGATTGCACTGGCTGTGCCAGCTCGTGAGCCTTGTTCAGACATCGCCAATGCCATCGCATTTGGACCAGTGAAGCCGATTGAAGCAACACATAAGAACATGCCCAACATTACAACAATGATAGAGGAAAGATTAAATAATCCTGCCGCCAATAAGATCAGCACACCACACAATTGAAGTGCATTACCCAATTGCAAACGATGGCGAACATCCAGTCGATTTGCAAGTTTCTTGTTGAGGGTCGAAAACACCATAATCCCTAAAGCATTCGCACCAAATACATAAGCAAATTGCTGTTGGCTCAGACCATAACCATCCATTAAAATGGCAGATGAGCCACTGATATAACAAAATAAAATTGCGCCAGAAAAACAGCCTGTGAGCATCGGTTTACGGAAAGTTTCGTCCTGTAAAATCGCACCATATAAACCTAAGACTTGCTTTAAACTTAAGTTTAAACGTCGCTCGACGGGCAGGGTTTCTTGAAAGAAAAAATGTACACAGAAAAGACAAAAAATACCGACAAGCACCAATACCGCAAATATGTATTGCCATTCAAACACCTGCAAAACCCATGCGCCTAAAGTAGGTGCAATGATTGGTGCAATTGTTGTCACGATCATCATACTGGCAAAGGCTTGAGCAGAAGCTTGCATACTTAAGCGATCACGAATTGCGGCACGAGCAATCACCACACCGACACAGCCACCCAAGGCTTGCAGAACGCGAGCCGCGATCAAGCTCCATTCACTATTGGCAAAGACACACAGAAAACTGGCACAAATATATAAAACCAAACCGAAATATAGCGGTGTTTTACGCCCAATGCGGTCGCTGACCGGCCCGTAAATTAACTGCCCAATCGCCAAACCCAAGAAATACGCTGGAAGACTATTGGCTACTTGTTGGGTTGTGACACCAAAATCGTCAGCCATTTGAGGCAAAGCCGGTAAATACATATCGATTGAAAGTGGACCTAAAGCAGTGAGCAACGCCAACAAGACAATCCAGCGTTGAGAAAATTCCTTTTGTGATTCGACCCTTTTCATAAGAATAATTCATTTATCGCAAGCAAGTTTTGCAGACAAGTTTACACTGCACATAGTATTATTTCTTGGCTTCAATGTGAAAATTCACACGATACACATTGCTTACTGCCCCATCGCTTTAGCAAAGGAAAAATTTTGAACGCCTGGCTCGCACGACTGAAACAAGCAACCTATAACACGACCTTTATGTATAACTTGCGCATGGTCATTGCCTTCGCAGGAACAGCCTTTGTCCCATATTTTTTAGATCAGCAATTGATGACCATTCCCCTCACCTTGGGTGTGGTTGCCGCAGGTCTAAGTGATATCGATGACCGCTTTTCAGTCCGCGTGCTCAATCAAATTTATACTTATATTGGGTTCTTTGTTACTGCGGTATCCATTTATCTGTTGTTCCCGCATCCGATTTTATTTGCATTGGGGCTGATCGTTTCTTGTATTGGTTGGATTCTTTTGGGTTCATTGGGTCGTCGCTATGCCACTATTTCTTATGGCTGTCTGGTGATCTCCGTGTATTCCATGCTAGGGGTCGAACTTTTTGAAAATTGGTATACACAAGCAGGTTTATTGGTCATCGGTGCGATGTGGTATGGACTGCTTTCGACTTTGAGCTTTCTACTGTTTCCTGTACGTCAAGTTCAGGACAAATTGGCGCAAAGCTATTCATCTCTAGGTGACTTCTTATTTGCAAAATCTAACTTGTTTGATGTCGATATGACACCAGAAAGTTACCAGCAAAGTTTGATTGAGCTATCGCTCGAAAATGGCAAATTAATTGGCATTTTCAACGATATGAAAACGGCCTTATTAACGCGTTTAAAAGGTGACCGTGGACAAAAAGATACGCGTCGTAGCCTGCAATATTATTTTGTCGCGCAAGACATTCATGAACGTGCCGATTCCGCGCATATTGATTATCAAAAATTGACCCGTATTTTTGAACATAGTGATATTTTATTTCGCTTTCAACGCGTGCTTTCGATTCAAGGTAAAGCTTGTAAAGATTTGAGTATCAGTATCTTACAGCGAAAACCTTATCATCATAATCAACGTTTTAAACATGCGTTCCACAATCTAAAATTGTCACTCGAAAAGCTGCGTGAAGAACAAAAATACGATGAAGTCTGGATCAACTCTTTATTTGCTTTATACCAAAACCTAAAAGGCATCGATGCGCAATTACGTAATGTCGAAACCGAGCGTTATATTGACCGACAAGCCCTGATTGAAAATCGTTTAAAAGATGATGATTTAAAAGGTTGGGACGACATCGTCATTCGATTCAAACAACATTTGAGCCCTGAATCGGTGCTGTTCCGTCATGCTGTGCGTTTATCGACTGTCTTATTTATTGGTTATATTTTTGTCCAAGTGACCAATATCAGTTATGGCTATTGGATTTTATTGACTGCCCTGTTTGTCAGCCAGCCAAACTTTAACGCCACCAAGCGCCGCCTCTATTTACGTATCATTGGCACATTGGTCGGGATTATTTTAGGTTATGCGATTTTATATTTTGTTCCTTCTGTCGAAGGTCAGTTACTGCTACTCATTTTAAGTGGCGTGCTGTTTTTTGAATTACGCAGTAAGCAATATGCACAAGCCACTGCATTTATTACCATTTTGGCGCTGATCAACTTTAACTTAGATGGCATGGGTTTTGCCGCAGCTATGCCGCGTATGATTGATACACTGATTGGTTGTGCCTTGGCATGGTTTGGTGTGAGTTTCATTTTCCCAGACTGGAAGTTCCGTCGCCTACCTCGGACCATCAGTCGCTCTATTCAAGCGCAGTGTGATTATTTGGCCGAAGTGGTTGAACAATACAAATCTGGTCGTAATAACGGCTTGAATTATCGTGTGGTCCGTCGTGCAGCACATAATACCGATGCAGAAGTAGCATCACTGATTTCCACATTAGCCACCGAACCCGATACCGATCCGACTCAAAAAGCTTTAGCCTTTGAGTTTTTGTGTCTCAATCACACCTTTATTAGTTATATCGCGGCCTTAGGTGCGCATCGTGAAAAAATTCAAGACCAACAGGTCTTAACCTTATTGGATAAAGCCACAGATGACATTCAAGGTGCATTGCTGCGTGACGAAGTTCCAGACTTATCTGCGCAAAATATGTTGCAAGAAATCCGTCAGCGTTTGTCACAAAATAGTAAGGAAGATCAAAAATCCTTAATCGTGCTACAACAGCTTTCGTTGATGTTTAACGTGTTGAACCAATTTAGCCAATTGAAACAAAATCTCAGTCATGAGCATGATCAAGCATCGACTGAACTGGCTTCGCTATAATTTGGATGATTTTGGAACAATATACTCACTGAATTGGTATAAATAATGCTAAACTTTTTACAGTTTTAAATCTGTTACTTTCACTATGACCGCAAAAAATTTATATGCCTACACGCTAGAGCCAGTGGCTTATGAAATTTCTGAAGAAGAACAACGTTATGCTCAACTTGTTCTGTCTCGCAGTAACTTCAAAATTGGCAAAAAAGCATGGCTAATTATGGGTGCAATTCTTGCACTGGCACTCTTGGGCCTCATCTTTATTAAGAACTATTCAACAGTATTTTGCTGGGTAGCTATTGTCTGTGTTGTGATTTACTTCCTTGTGCGTAAATTCGGTATCGAGTGGTATGCGAAACGCAAACTGAACGAAGTCCCTGTACAAGAAATTAAAGGCATTCGTATGGGTGTTCAGCCGCACGGGATCTCTATGCAGCAACGTATGGGCGCAAACATGGGGACGATGACTGTCGGTTGGAAAGACATTCATGAATGGTATGACACTAAAGACTTCATCCTTTTAAACTTTAAAGTGAAGGGTCAAGACGGTGCATACATCTTGCCTAAACGTATGGATAGCAAGAAGTTTCCATTTTCGACCATTCGTAAACACTTAAATGAAACTGTAGGCCCTGCTAAAGCTATTTAAGCCAAACAGACATTTATGTATAAAAAACCTCCGCTTTTTGGAGGTTTTTTTATCAGTTTAATTTTCGAATAATCATTGATAATTACAATAATGAGAATGAATATTACTTACTTTTTCCACATTCTCTACTACATCATCGTTTATAATTCGTCGCAATTCAGCAACCTTTTATCAATATTAAATCCATCATGTTTAAGAAAACCCTTTTCCAGATTCACTGGTTCTTGGGGATTAGTGCCGGCTTAATACTCTCGCTCATGGGGGTTACAGGTGCCATTTATTCCTATGAACAGCAAATACTTAAAGCAATCAATCAGGACAGTTATGTGGTTCAGGCTCAACAGCAGCCTAAACTAACCCCTGCTGAGCTTTATCAGCACTTTAGTCAGTCTGATCCTGACATGAAAATTAACAGCATCTCTATTGCATCAGATGCTACCGCCTCAAGTACCGTGAATATTGTCAAAGAAGGTGCTCGTCGTGGCTATAACATGATGGTTAACCCTTATACAGCCGAAGTTTTACCTGAAATCAAAGGTCAAAAATTCTTCCAGTTTGTACAACAACTTCACCGTAATTTAACCGTTGGCCCTGTAGGTAAACAAATTACCGGCGCATGTACACTGATGCTGATTTATTTTGTATTGAGTGGTTTGTATCTGCGTTGGCCAAAAAGACATTCTGTAAAACAATGGCTTGCAGTAAAACCGAAACTCAAAGGACGTAATTTCCTATGGGATTTACATGCAGTCGTCGGCACATGGGTGATTGTTTTTTATCTCATTTTGGCATGTACAGGTCTGTACTGGTCTTATGATTGGTGGCGTAATGGCATGTTTAAAGTCATGGGCGTTGAACGTCCACAGCCCCAGTTACAAGAACGTCCAAAACCGAATGGACAACCTGCTGAACAGGCAGGTGCAAAGCAAGGTGGTGAAAAACAAGCCACTGAGGCAAAACAAACTCATGGCGAACACCAAGCACGTTCTGAAAGAAATCCTGCAACGTCGAGTCCCTCTGAACACGGCGCTCAAGAAAATAAACATGGTGCTGAAGGTCGCGGAGAAAAACGTGGTCTAAAACCAGAACAAGTGAATATTGCCCTTACGCAAAGTTGGAATGGCTTTAATCAAAATATTGGTCGTGAATACTCAAGTGTCACTTTTAATATTCCGAAAAAAGCCAATGGTGAATTAGAAATTAACTTTGTGGATGCCGTCCCTCAACATGAGCGTGCGCGCAACAAAGCGACTTATAACTACAAAACGGATGCTCTTACCGATATCGAGTTATACGAAGATAAAAAGCTAAATGAAAAAATCATGACCAGCATGTTGCCTGTACATCGCGGTAGTTTCTTCGGACCGATTTATCAGTTCTTTGTGGTTATTGCATCCCTCATGATGCCGCTGTTCTTTGTCACAGGATGGATGCTCTATCTCAAACGTCGTAAACAGAAAAAACTGACACAGCAAGCCCGTCAAAGCTTAGCACCAGTTACCATCGACCCAAATGCACAGCCTTGGTTAATTTGCTATGCATCACAAACAGGTCAGTCTGAACAATTGGCATGGCGTACAGCAACAAGCTTACAAGAGGCTCGTCAGCCTGTCACAGTGAAAGCTGTTCAGCAACTTTCAGCAGATGACTTAACGCAAGCCGCTCAGGTTTTATTTGTTGCAAGTACCTATGGCACTGGGGAAGCACCTGACCTTGCTTCAAGCTTTGAACGTAAACTGATGGCACAAGGCCTCGATTTGAGTCATGTTCAGTTTGCCGTATTAGCTTTAGGTTCAGAAGAATATCCGGATACTTTCTGTAGCTTTGGTCATGCGATTCATCGTTGGATGCAGAGTAATGCTGCGAAGCCCCTGTTTAACACGATTGAAGTCAATAATGGCGACACCCAAGCCATTCAAGCATGGAATAGCGCTTTAGCCAAAGCGACTAAACTTGAACTTCAGCACATGCAAATTGAAAAAACTTTTGATGCATGGACATTGACCAAACGTGATTTACTCAACCCGAACAGTTTAGGTGCACCTGCATTTAATATTGAGTTAAAACCGCAACATGAAGCCAATTGGCAAGCGGGTGATATTGCAGAGATTCAACCAGGTAATAGTGCTGAACGTATTGCAAACTTCATGCAAAAGTACCAAATACAAAGTCAGCAAGTGGTTGATTCTACTCAGCAACGTATTGAAGATGCATTATGGGATCGTAACCTAAATACGGATGTTGAACCATTTGCCAACCTTGATCATTTGCTTGAACAGCTTCCACCGCTTCCAACTCGTGAATACTCGATTGCCAGTATTCCAAGTCAGCAAGTATTACGCTTAGTGGTGCGTCAGCAATCCAATGCGGATGGTGAGCTCGGCTTAGGCTCAGGGTGGTTAACACAACATGCTGCGATCAATAGCACACTACAACTGCGTATTCGCACCAATGAATCATTCCACCTGATTGCAGATAATCGTCCTGTGATTTGTATTGGTAACGGTACAGGTATTGCTGGTTTACTCAGCCTGTTACATACACGAGTTCGTCAAGACTATACGCAAAACTGGCTGATTTTTGGTGAGCGCCAACGCGCACATGATTTCTTTTATCAAGACGTCATTGAAGCATGGCAAAACACCGGTTTAGTTCAACGCATAGACCTCACCTTCTCTCGTGATCAAACGGAGAAACGCTATGTGCATCATGAGCTACGTGACCAAGCGACCTTATTAAAATCATGGGTAGAACAAGGTGCCGTGATTTACGTCTGCGGTAGTATCAATGGTATGGCAACTGACGTTGACCACGCATTAATTGATATATTAGGTGAAGATATTGTTGCTGAACTGCGCCAAGCTGGACGTTACCGCCGTGATGTTTACTAATAAGATGTTTACTAATAAATAGCCCCAACTCAAAACCAGACCTCGTGTCTGGTTTTTTTCACGCTATACTTAGGCCAAATACGGATACTACTTTAATTTTTTGAATGAAAAGAATACTACTGCTTTGTGTAGGTGTGCTGCTCTGCGTAGATGCTATTTGGTTACTTACATTAGATAAAATTCATTTAGGCATCCTTTTACCCTTAGTCATTGGGTGTATTTTTATTTTATCCGGACTATTTGCAAGCCAAATCCACAATATTTTAGATCAATACCCTAAACTCAAAAGGCTCTGGCGTGCTACATGGTGGTTGTTTTGGCTTTGGCTATTGAGCCTTTTGCTGTTTTTTGCGTATTTACACTTCAATAGCCAGCAATCCAAGTCTTTCACTTCTGTCCAAGCCATCATCGTTTTAGGCAGTGGTATTGAAAATGGTCAACCTTCTCCGACCTTAAAGGCGCGTCTCGATGCTGCAGCACCGTATGCCTTGAAACAGCCCAATACTATTATGATCATGACGGGTGGTTTAGGCTTTAATGAAAAAATGACCGAATCTTCTGTCATGAAGCGCTATTTACTTCAACACTATGACATTTCAGCCGCACGCATATATGAAGAAAGCAGAAGTACCAGCACAGAACTCAATCTGATCAACAGTAAAATGATTTTAAAACGACATCAGATTTCTCTTGATGCACCCATTGCGATTGCCAGTAGTGACTTTCATCTACCACGTGCAAAAGCAATTGCACAGAAGTTAGGCTATACACGGGTGTATACCATTGCAGCACCTACACCGCTGTACATCCGCTACAATTCTTGGCTACGAGAATATTTTGCCTTTTTGAGCGGTTTTGTACTCAACGAATATTAAAAAAAGCCCTTGTTCGATTAGTGAACAAGGGCTTTTTTATGCTGTAAATAAACCATTAATTTAAACGAATGCTACGTGGCAAAGGAATTTTAAGGTTTTCAAAGATTTCTGGGCGCTGCTGATAGACTTGATATAAATAATTTTTAATATCTAACAGCATCTTTTCAGGTGCAACCAAAATATTTTGCCCTTCCGGGGTCAAATCTAAAGACACCGTAGTACTCTCGCTACGTAAAAACGGAATGACTTTTTCGATAAAGTCTTTTAATGAAATTTCCTGAATTTCATAATTGGACCAATTGTCTTTAATTAATAAACGTGCCAAACCTCGGTTTTGCCAAATGGCAAAGGAACGTTGACCAGTAGGTGTCGCACAAAGTGCCCAACCATCTAGATATAACGCAATCACGCCACCTTGAGCGACCATATTTTCAATAAATTGTTTATAGGTTTCTTGAGGATTGTAATTTGTAGTTTGAGTTTTAGACGCTGCCTTGCGCTGATATGGATTTCTCATAGATCACATACAATATTAAAATTATTATAGAGCGGATTCTATGTAAATCAGAAAATTTAGGCAAGCTTTTGGAGAAAGAAGTTTCTATAGAAGAATATGGTGGGCGCTGACGGGATCGAACCGCCGACATTCTGCTTGTAAGGCAGACGCTCTACCAACTGAGCTAAGCGCCCTGAGCGAAGAGCAACAAAGCGAAGCTTTGTCTGAGCGCAAGAGAAAAATCGAAGATTTTTCTAAAGGCATTCTCTTGAACAGAGATTTTTAAGATAAATGGCGCAGCGGACGGGACTCGAACCCGCGACCCCCGGCGTGACAGGCCGGTATTCTAACCAACTGAACTACCGCTGCATCACGTAGTTTCTTTCGAAACACAACCTATATCTTAAAGATATGGTGGGCGCTGACGGGATCGAACCGCCGACATTCTGCTTGTAAGGCAGACGCTCTACCAACTGAGCTAAGCGCCCTTAAAGGGTACAACAATTATATTCTTTGAAATGGCGCAGCGGACGGGACTCGAACCCGCGACCCCCGGCGTGACAGGCCGGTATTCTAACCAACTGAACTACCGCTGCATCGCAAAAAATATGGTGGGCGCTGACGGGATCGAACCGCCGACATTCTGCTTGTAAGGCAGACGCTCTACCAACTGAGCTAAGCGCCCTCAAAAGGTCTATCATGTAAATGGCGCAGCGGACGGGACTCGAACCCGCGACCCCCGGCGTGACAGGCCGGTATTCTAACCAACTGAACTACCGCTGCACTTACACAATGTCGCTATTGTGGTTCAAACGAATTAAGATTTAAAGTGGCGCAGCGGACGGGACTCGAACCCGCGACCCCCGGCGTGACAGGCCGGTATTCTAACCAACTGAACTACCGCTGCACTCTAAATATCTTAACGCTGAAAAGGCTTGGTGGGCGCTGACGGGATCGAACCGCCGACATTCTGCTTGTAAGGCAGACGCTCTACCAACTGAGCTAAGCGCCCTTTTCAAAACATGTTCATCGTTTGATGAGGTGCATTATAGAGAATCCTCACGGTCTGTCAAACGCTTTTCTAACTCTTTTCCACTTTTTCTGTTTGAGTGATTAAAAAATAAGTTATATTGCGGAAAAATCAGTATTTTTGAACATTTTTTAGCTATAAACCTGTAAATTTATTACTAAAAATAGGACTTATATTCTGCATCATTCACATAAAAAACAGTTTTTCAGATGGACTCATAACTAATCATTCAGCGAACCGACGATTAATTCACCACACTCACGGCATTCTAAAACAACCTAGTGTACAAAATACATTCAAACACGATTTTCTGTTAGTTTGCGAGCATTACTTCTGACAAAAAAACGCCTTTCAAACTCACTTTAATTTTTCAAATCTTTGTTTTGATGCCATGAACTTCGGTTTTCATGGCTTATGCTTATAACGACGTGTTCAATGTTCAGTGATGTAAACCAGCGCATTTAATGGAATCAATTGATAAAGTTCTACAACATCGCTGTTTCGCATGCGAATACAACCATGTGACATCGGTATGCCCATAGGCTCGCGATCTGGTGTGCCATGGATATAAATATAGCGTTGATAAGTATCACAGCCCTCACCTGCATTAAAGCCCGGTTCCAAACCACTGAGCCATAATATTCGAGATAATATCCAATCCCGATCAGGATGTGATGCGGCAAGTTGCTCATCGTAAACCTCTCCGGTCCACTGACGTGCTTTAAAAACTGCATTTTGAGGTTGTTGTCCACCAAACTTTTCAGCGACTTGATGCCAGCCTCGTGGGGTCTTACCACTATTTTCCTGCTCACCAATGCCATTTTTACCCGATGAAATGAGGTAAAACTTATTCAGCTTCGGCAAAGTTAAAGTTTGATCTTTCAAGTTAATCAGGATATCGGCTTGATCTTGGGTATATTCAGACATGCTCTTGCTCTTTCTGCTTATCTTTATCTTCTTGTTTAGTCTGCGGCGATTGTTCAATAGTCCGCATCTGATTTGGCTCAGGTCGTGTCCATAACCAAATACCAACGATCAACATGGTTAAGTCCGTGAAAATCTTGACGGCAATCGGTGCAGAAGTAAAAAGCATAATCAGACCACTCACAAACATCATGATCGATGCAAACCATTTTGCTTTGCGGGGGACGGTGCCATTTTCGCGCCAAGCGCGTAGGGTTGGGCCGTATTTAGGATGATTCAATAACCAAGCATCCATTTGTGGCCAGCCTTTTGAAGCTGCCCATGCCGCTAATATTAAGAAGACTGTCGTGGGCATTCCCGGCAATAAAGCCCCTATAAAGCCTAAAATGACAAAGACAACCACTAAGCTTCGCCAAAACAACGTCTTCATACCGCTACCCTGAACTTTCAATTCAGGTAGTATAAGATGTTTTTAACAATTATCCGTTGTTATTCTACATTATTCAAAAGGTTTCAATATGGCTGTAGCCCCGACAACATCGTCTTATTTTGAGCCATGGTTGCAATTTAAACAGCCCTTAGTTCGGCAGTTAGCTTTCTGTATTGCTAGCCCAAATATTCTACAGCAAATTCCCAATGAACTCGAAATCCGCTATCCCTTTCATTTTCATCCAAGCGAGCTTTGGCAAAAACATTTTGAAGCCTACCTTCCGCGTTTAAAACAACTCGAACAACACCCAAGTGCATTAGTAGAATTTTTACAAAAATTAAAAAGTACTCGCCTTGGTTTACGTTTCGAAATGTTCATATGGTTTTGGCTTCTCGATCACCCATACCATCCCTACCAGTTACTCGGACATAGCATTCAAAAAATTGACGGCCCTCGTACAGTAGGTGAACTCGATTTTGTTTTAAAAAATACCGAAAGTGGTGAAGTTGAACATTGGGAAGTTGCTTTAAAATATTATCTAGCCGAGCGTGATTTTCAATTACCCTATTGGTATGGCTTAAATCGTAGTGATACTTTGGCTCGAAAGCTCAATCATTTCACCCAAAAACAATTCCAATTTGATGAAGCACTTGGGCAGCAGATTCAACAGCGCTATTGCGTTTTAAAGGGTCAATTATATTTACCTATTCAGCGTACCAGCACATTACCAAACTGGGTCAATCCTGCACGTAGAATAGGTCAATGGGGACATGTCATTCCATCTACGAGTCAAGGCTATTATCGCCTACAACGACATGAATGGATTTGCGTGCAGCAGCAACCGACAAGTAAAACCGCACATTGGTGGACAGATGGTTTATATAAAAAAGACAGTGAGGAAAGCTATTATATGTATAGACAGCCACGCTTGATTTTGCCGCAAACGATTTAAGACTCAATCCACCATTTAGTAGAAATTTACATTTATTTACTCAACCACCGTAAAAACCACCTACTGTTTGATACGGCTATTTTTTAATCTAAATCTCACATCAGAATAATTTATCCCTCTAAAAATTATTCTTTCATAATGGAGAATACAGTCAATGAAAAAAATTTTAGCTGCATCACTTATGGTTGCTTTTGTACTGACAGGTTGTAATACAGTAAAAGGTGTTGGTAAAGACGTATCTAAAGCTGGAGATGCGGTAACCAATACTGCTGAGAAAACTTCGGAAGAAATTCGCCGCAATTAATTTCTTTCCCAAGAATTTATAAAAGAGCCCTATTTTTTAATAGGGTTTTTTTACGTCTAAATTTCCCTTCGCTTGTTGATTCGCCTATTATATTGCGACATTTTTGACTTCTGTATTTAGCATGACCTCAACAGCAACTCTTGATCTCAGCCTAGAACTACTGCGCCAACCGTCGGTGACACCGATTGACCATACCTGCCAGAACATTATGGCAGATCGTTTAGCCAAGATTGGCTTTAACATTGAAAATATGCGTTTTGATGATGTAGATAATCTTTGGGCACGTAAAGGGACTGAAGCACCAGTATTTTGCTTTGCAGGTCATACTGATGTGGTACCTACGGGTAACTTGGATGCATGGGGTTCTGACCCATTTCTTCCTGAAATTCGCGACGGAAAACTATATGGTCGTGGCAGCGCAGATATGAAAACAGCGTTGGCAGCTATGGTTGTCGCTTCCGAACGTTTTGTTGCGAAACATCCAAACCATAAAGGTTCTATTGCATTTCTCATTACCTCTGACGAAGAAGGTCCTTCGATCAATGGGACAGTCAAAGTTGTTGAAACTTTAGAAGCGCGTAATGAAAAAATGACTTGGTGTTTGGTGGGTGAACCTTCAAGCACCAACACACTTGGCGATATTGTTAAAAACGGTCGTCGTGGTTCGCTAAATGCCAATTTAACAGTTAAAGGTAAACAAGGTCACGTTGCTTACCCACATCTAGCAATCAACCCAATCCATACAGCTTCAAAAGCATTGGCTGAGCTTTGCGATACCGTGTGGGACAATGGTAACGAATACTTCCCTGCAACGTCGTTCCAAATTTCCAATATTAATGCCGGCACAGGTGCAACCAACGTTGTTCCGGGCACGATGAATTTACTGTTTAATTTCCGTTATTCAACAGAAGTAACGGCAGATGAACTCAAAGCACGTACCTTGGAAATTTTAGATCGTCATGGTGTTGAATATGACATCTCTTGGACCTTATCTGGTCTTCCATTCCTCACCCCAGTCGGTGAGTTAGTGAATGCCGCACGTGATGCCATTCGAGATGTTACTGGGACAGAAACTGAACTTTCGACCAGTGGTGGTACTTCTGATGGTCGATTCATTGCGCCTACAGGTGCACAGGTGCTTGAACTGGGTGTTTTAAATGCCACGATTCACCAAATCAATGAACACGTCAATGTGGCAGAGTTGGAACCACTTTCTGAAATTTACGAAAAGATTTTAGAAAACCTGTTGGCTTAAATATTCCCCACATAGTCAAAAAAAGGAACTCCATGGAGTTCCTTTTTTATATCTCGTTTTTTACAAATACTAAGCCGCTTGAAGCCCAATGCTGTTTTGAATATTGGCTAAATTTGGAATATGAAATACCTGATCGGCCATGCGTACATATTGGAAAATATTGGCGTCTTTCACGGTTTTTTCTTCATCAACCACTTCAGAAATACGCAGACGAATGGTTTTCGGCATTTCATTACACATCAGTGCAAAACGCTGTCCAACATCATCCCCTTCAATCACCAAAGCCACGCCCTGATTTTTTGCAGGATCATTGACTGAGAAAACAGGCAATTTCAATTCATGCCATTCAACAAAAGGAACATTGGTTGCACTATCGAGCGCTGAAAGAACAATATTTTGTGGCAACAACATTGGCTCTTTACCATGAC
Organism: Acinetobacter sp. YH12027; assembly: GCF_013420085.1. Taxonomy (NCBI): domain Bacteria; kingdom Pseudomonadati; phylum Pseudomonadota; class Gammaproteobacteria; order Moraxellales; family Moraxellaceae; genus Acinetobacter; species Acinetobacter sp. YH12027. The sequence goes on along the minus strand of NZ_VOYW01000017.1, from coordinate 27,378 downwards.
AATCGATGATATACGCATCGATAAAACCGGTAGAAACCGTAATGAGATGTTGCAGTTCCTGCTGATCAATTTTATCGCTGACAACCTGAGAAACAGTATTTTGGCTCATAGATTACCCCTGCTTTTCTGCAATTAAAGCTTCAATATTGGCAAGCAATTCAGCTTCTTGGAATGGTTTACCCATATAGTGAGTCACACCTAAGCTAAATGCACGCTCACGATGTTTTTCACCAGTACGCGATGTAATCATAATGATTGGCAAGTCACGGTGAATGTCGTGGTGACGGACTAAGTTTGTCACTTCGAAACCATCCATACGTGGCATTTCAATATCGAGTAGCATCAAGTCTGGACGGACATTTTCAAGCTGCTCAATTGCATCTACACCATCTTTCGCGGTCACGATGTCATAACCTTGACGTTCAAGTAAGCGTGAAGTCACCTTACGTACTGTCACCGAGTCATCGACAATCATCACTAAACGACGTGCATTGGATTGACGGCCCAAATCACGCTGCTCAGCCGAATGTTTAACACGCTGCGTGGTTTGAATTTGACGTGCAATATTTTGCCCATCCAAAATCAAACATACATGACCATCACCCAGAATCGTAGCACCTGTAATCGCGCCCACACTGGTAAATTGTTGACCAATTGGTTTCACCACGATTTGAGAACGTGATCCCACCAGCTGATCGACCAATAAAGCAATGGTTTGACCACTGTTGCCTTTAATTAGTAGTACAGGCAATGAATGGCCGACATTATTTAAACGTGGAATTGGCTGATTACCCACAAACTCTGATAAATACCGTAGTTTGTAATTGGTGTTGTCAATTTTAAACACGTCATCCTTACTATTGAAGTAAGTTTCGAGTGCCGTAGGTGCAATACGGACAATACGCTCAATTTGCGCTAATGAAATCGCATATTGCTGATCGCCAGCTTTCACCATCAAGGCATCGCTGACCGCTACCGTCGTTGGTACACGAATGGTAAAGGTCGTCCCTTTACCTAACTCAGACTCAACGGAAACATGGCCACCCAAGGCTTTAATTTCACTTTGCACCACATCCAGACCAACACCACGACCTGAAATTTGCGTTACCGCTTGTGCCGTTGAGAAACCTGGATGGAAGATCAACTGCAAGATTTCTTGTTTATCGAGGAACTGATCCGCTTTGATTAAACCAAGTTTTAAGGCTTTGTCTTTAATTTTGGTTTCATCAATCCCTTTACCATCATCACTGAAAGACACCAGTACATCGGTACCCTGACGACTAATGTTCAAGACGATGCTACCTACTTCTGGCTTTTTCAAAGCCAAACGTTCCGCGGTATCTTCTAAACCATGATCGACCGCATTACGCAGCATATGTTCAAATGGCGTCACCAAACGCTCTAAGATCGTACGGTCCAATTCACCTTCTGTATTTTGAACAATCAATTCTGCAGGACGGTTCAAGGTCGAAGAGGTTTGACGCACAATACGTTGTAAACGTGGTAACAAACGATCAAATGGCACCAAACGGGTACGCATCAGACTTTCTTGAATTTCTGACTGAATACGTGATTGTTGTAATAACAAACCTTCTGCATCACGGATTTTTTCTGCCAAAGTACTCTTGAAGTCAACCAAATCCGACGCAGATTCGGCTAGAGATTTTGACAATTGGTTAATCGATGAATATTGGTCCATCTCCAATGGGTCGAAATCCGCATAGCGTGAATTTTCAGAACCATGTTTGGCAATAATTTGTGACTCAAGCTCACCATCCATTCGACGTAACTGGTCAGCAAGTCGCTTAATTGCTAACTCCATTTCATTCAAGGTATTGCCTAGCTGACCTAAGTCCATCTCAATACGTGAACGGTTAATCGAGTTTTCGCCTGATAAGTCAATCATCTTCTCGACGAGATCAGCCGAGATACGAATCATCTCATTGCTGTTATCAGAAGAATTGGCTTCAGACCATTCACCCAACATAGATGGCGGTTCAACACCATCACCTTGAATAAATTCAAAGCCTTTGCTAACAATACCTTGTTCTAATTCTGCAACACGGTTTGGTAATTGAACTGTAACATCCACATACTGAATGGATTCTAGGCTCAATTTGATGCTATCAAAATTACTATAGTCGTGGTTGAAGATCGCTTCTTTTAACCATGCCAACGTCGTTTTGAGTAAGCCGTCATATGCATTTGAGTTGAAATGATGAACCGCGAAATGCTCAAACGTCGTCTCAAGTTGATACGCAATTGCGGCAACAGGTTCATTTTCAACCATACGCGCACCACCCTTAATACTGTGGGCAGCACGTTGTAATTGAAGCAATACGTTACGGTCACTACGTTGTTCAGTCCATTGATTTAATAATTGAACGGCTTGTTCAAGAATTTCCTCGGACTCTTCAAGGAAGGTTTCTTCCATGACAGAACGTAGATCGTCATCTGGATGCTCAACATGTTCAGCAACCGCATGTTCAAGATGTTCAACAGCGGACTCAGTGTGAGCAGTCGTTTGAGCTTCAACCACTGCTTCTGCTGTGTCTTCAGCAACATCCATCGGCTCTGACACCGATACATCTGGTTCTACTGCTGCGTGTTCAGTTTCAGCAGAAATAGGGGCCGAAGCCAATGCAATAGCTTCTGAACGCTCTCCTGCCACAATTGACTGAATATTCTTGAGAATATCGATCACATTATTCGCTGGGTAGTCGATCCCTTGGTCACGAATGGTTTGAATACGATCTGAAATATCATCCTGCACCAAACGAATAATTTGAATTAACGCAGGCGTAATCGAAATTTGCTGACGAATAATGCGCTCATAAATCGACTCCAATTCATGCGAAATTAAACCCACATGAGACGCGGCAATCATATTTGCACCACCTTTTAGGGTATGCAAATAGCGCATTAAATTATTCAAAGCTGAAGTATTGGTCTGATCACGTGTCCAAGTACTGAGGTCTTGATCAATCCCCACCAATAATTCTTCTGCCTCTTCAATAAAGATCCCTAAAAGATCTTCATCAAAGTCATTATTCGCATCCGCCGCTTGCATCTGTTGATGATCAAGTTGAATACGCTGACTTAATTGTGCAAAGTCTACTGCTGTTGTATTTGGAACAGCGGCTTTATCTTCTACAGTGGCAACAGGTTCAGCAACTACATGGGCTTCTAGTGTTGTCGTCGCTGCAACTGCTGCAATGTCTTGTTGAACAAATGCAGTCAGCTCATTTAAGAAACGTTGAACATCTTCACTTAACACTACACGCTGACCCGCAGCTAAAGTGTCAAATAAGTGAATAAACTCTTGATGTGCTTGCGCAAATAACTCATAACCATAATCAGCATGGAGTAATTCAGGCTTTTCAACTAAAGACTGATATGCTGCACGCAGTTGAGTTGTGAAATCATGGATTCCAACAGACGCACGATTATCCGTATGTTCGATCAACTCTAAAGCTTGTTGACTGAGCTGTTGAATATAGTCTGGGAATTCAGCAAGGGCACGTTTATCAAACTCAAATTCAGCATCCAATAACTGATCAATATTTAATTCGATTAGTTTAGAAACCAAACCTTGTGGATTATCTTCAGGCGCCAATTGATCTTGGCTAGCAAAACCATAATCATCCCAAGCGGCTTTGAAGGTTTCATAAATAGATGCAAGATTTGCCTTATCTCCTGAACGCAGCACGTGTAAATAATCACGAACAAATTCAGCATATTGAATCAATAAAGCAGTTTCTTTCGAGCTCGATACGATTTCATCTTGCAATAAGGTTTTAAATAAATTTTCAACTTTTGAACTGGCTTCAAAAATCTCTTCGATTTGCGCCATCGACGAACTACCACGTAAGGTGTGTAGCGCGCGAATTAAACCATTATAGTCTTGTGATTTACTGTCATCAGATTGGAGGAACTGATCAATCGTTTGTAGATGTTCTTCAGCTTCTTCAATAAAAATGCTCACGGTCTCTTTGACCAGAGATGCATCTGCATCCACTTGTTCAGGAGCAAGTTCTGATTCAACAACCGCAACGATCGTACTTTCAAGCACTTCTACAGGTGCTGTAGCTTCAACATCAGTCAGTTCTAAACCAGTGACACCATCCTCAGATTTTAATTGATCTGCCAGTTTTAATAATTCTTCGAGTGCAGGCTCAAGGCTGATATTTTGTTGTAATTGTTGCCCCATTAAAACCAATGGACGTAAGTCAACATCCAATTCGGCAACATTTTTAAACCGTGGATAGAGCTTATATTGATAAACATTTAAAACTGTTTGTGCAAACTTTTGAACGGTCGGCGTTAACTGTACTGAACCTGCAATGACACGGTTCAGCGTATCTTCAACTGCCCATGCAGTTTCACCCGCCGATTTTGCCCCGACCATACGACCTGAACCTTTCAGGGTATGGAAATGACGACGAATCGTCGTTAAAGTGTCTTTATCTTGTGGATTTTCCAACCAAGTTGTAAATAAACCCGCCAGTTCTTCAAAGATTTCTTCTATTTCTTCAACAAAAATCTCTAAAATTTCTGCATCTTGATCAAGATAACTATCTTCAGGAAGCGTAGTTGTTTCAACTAAATTTTTTAATATTTCTTTCATAGCTAAGGCTTCTTATGTTTTGCCACCAAGAAGGTTGCTCAAACTTAATTGTAACCATCACCTAAGACTTAACTGTGACGTTAAGTTCACCTTATCGATGTGTTATCTGTAATCGGTGCAGTACCCTAGCCGCAGCTAAGGTACTCCAGGTTTGCGCCTGACTTACTCTGGGAGTTTAAAGTCAGATACAGATTCACGTAATGATTCAGCCATATTCGCCAATTCAGATACCGAACGTGCAGTATCAAATGTTGCACTGGTAGTTTGCGAGGTAATTTCTTGTACAACGTTCATCGTTGTCGCAATATGACCAGCTGAAGCAGACTGAAGTTTTGCAGCATCAGAAATGTTTGCAATCAGTTTCGCCAAGTTACCCGATACAGACTGAATTTCATCTAGTGCTACGCCGGCATCCTTAGACAAGTTCGCACCACGTACAACTTCCGAAGTCGTTTGTTCCATTGAAATTACGGCTTCGTTGGTATCCGTTTGAATGGTTTTTACCAAGCCTTCAATCTGTTTGGTTGCAGACGCTGAACGTTCCGCAAGACGCTGTACCTCATCCGCTACCACGGCGAAACCACGACCTGCTTCACCCGCCATCGACGCCTGAATTGCGGCGTTTAATGCCAAGATGTTTGTTTGGTCGGCAATATCGTTAATCAGTGCGACAATGTTACCAATCTCTTGAGAAGACTCACCCAAACGCTTAATACGTTTAGACGTTTCTTGAATCTGCTCACGAATCGTGTCCATACCTTCAATTGAACGGTTTACGACATCTGCACCGTTTGCAGCAATTTGTACAGAACGTTCTGCTACAACAGCTGATTCTTCAGCGTTCGAAGATACTTGGTCAATCGACATTGCCATTTCGTTAATCGCGGCAGATGCACCAGCAATCTCTTGCGCCTGATGTTCAGATGCTTCTGCAAGCTGGTTGGTAATACCCTGCGTATTCGCCGTATATTGCGCAACTTCTTGAGAAGTTTCTGTAATACGCGATACAAGGTCACGTAATTGGTCGATTGCGAAGTTAATCGAGTCGGCAATCGCACCAGTAAAGTCTTCAGATACCGTCGCATACGAACGTAAGTCACCGTCTGCAAGATCGGCAATTTCATCGAGTAAACGTAAAATCGCGTTCTGGTTACGGTCATATTCTTCTTGAAGACGGGTTACACGGAATTTATCCGATTGACCACGTAAAGAAAGAAGTTTGAACACACAGATTAAGAAGGCTGTTAAGGCAAGAATCAACATTACCGCAGGTAAAATGGTTTTCAGACCTGTGCTAGAAGACAATTGATTTAAGTTGTCCAATAATTTGTCTGACTCAGCAAAAATTTGTGAAGATGCTTTACGTACGTTCACAATTTGCGTTGAGTTTTTCAAAATTGTCGCAGCCGCTGATTTTAATACATCGTCATATTCAGCTTTAATACCTTCAAGTGACTCACGTAATTCAGGGCTTTCAATACGTTGTACACCAAGCTCTGTACTACCATCCAATTGGGCATTTAAGTACAAACCGAAGGTTTCAGTATCGGCACTGAAGTCATCTGCAGACTCACGTGAGCTATCAGAACCGGAAAGCACCGAGCTGATCGAACGTAAAATACGTTCTGCAATGAATACTTGGTTTTTCGCAATAACCACCTGGTTCGAAGGCATGTCTTGACGTGCCATTTGGTCGACCATCAAGTTATATTCCGCCTGAATCCCCGGAATGGTTTCACCAATCGCGATGTTCGTGTCATATAATTTATTAATGATTTTTTGTTGCGAAGTAATCAAGTCAATACTTTTTGAAACCTCAGCCCACTGCGTATCTACAGATTTCAGCGCATCTGTATTTGCATGAATGTCTTTTACAGTTTCTAAGTTTTCTTTGAACGAATCTTGAGAGGCAATTAATTTTTTCATTGCATCTTCAGTACCTGATGCAGTTGCCTCAGTTGCTTGACGCGAAATTGTTTGCGAAAGAAGACGGAGTTCACCCAAACTTTGCGTTAATTGGTTACCGCGAGGAACGCTATAGAATAGGTATAATAAAATAATCGTTGCCAGTACTAATGAACCAATCGCACCATAAATAAATGGTTTGGATTTTTCACTATCACCAAAAACTCGAGATAATTGATCTGTCTGTGATTGCAGTTTTGCCAGAAAAGCATTACCGCCTTTACGACCACTGGTGCTTTCACCCGTATTTTTCTTTTTAAGTTTAAAGCCCATTCAGCTTCTCCCCGATTACGCCTTCTTTCGTTCGCGCGCGACAATTAATTTATAAATTTTATAGATGCGTTCATGTATTTTGGATTTTGCAGTAAACGACTGAAGAGAAATACATTCCACTGCTGGTTATGCTGGTGGAAATACCCCTGACAATATTCCTGCAAATTTCGATCCAACTCATTATCTTTAGAAAAATAACTTTTCTTATTAAAGTGTTGAATACCCAAAACTTGATCGACTACCAAACCGACATAATGGTCATTATGACTAATACATAAAACTTTTTGAGTGGGTGAAAAACTACTTCGATGACCGGTTATATATTGTGCTAGGTCAGACAAAGAAAGTAAGCGTCCCCGAATATTGGCTAGTCCCATCACCCAAGGTTGGGTGTTGGGAACTGGCGTATATTTTGGTGGGTAGATCACTTCAGCTACTTCACCTAAAGGAGCAACGTAATATTGCCCCATCATCTCAAAAGCAATGCCTGACCATCGGTTTACTTCATTTTCAGTGGAAACGTAGTTTTTGTTTCCTCGTTTTGCGATTCGAAGTAATTCGATAAATCCATTTGCTGCCATAGAGCTTTATCCTGCATTGAGGTGTTGCTTAATCACATCAATTAATTGTTTTTCGTCTACAGGTTTAGTTAGATAATCAGAAGCACCCTGGCGTTTACCCCAAACACGGTCAGTTGCCTGATCTTTGGTACTTACAATGACAATCGGGATATGCTTGGTGGTCGCACCACGTGCAATTTGACGTGTTGCTTGGAAACCATTCACACCCGGCATTACCACATCCATTAAGACCAAGTCTGGTAACTCAGCTTGAGCCATTGTCACCCCATCTGCCCCATTTGAAGCTTCAATCACTTCAAATCCGTGTTTACCTAAAATTTCTTTAAAACGGAAAGTTTCTGTTGGTGAATCATCAACGATTAGGATACGTGCCATGCTTTTTCCCCAAAAAATAAAAAATCTAATTAAGCTGTAACGTGATTACGGATTGCATTCAGCAATTCATCTTTACTGAATGGCTTCGTTAAGTATTCATCCGAACCCACAACACGACCCTTCGCCTGATCAAATAAACCGTCTTTACTTGAAAGCATAATCACAGGAATATTTTGATAATTTTGAGAGTTTTTAATCAGGGCACAAGTTTGATAGCCATCAAGACGTGGCATCATAATATCGACAAATACGATATCTGGATTCGCATCTGCAATTTTTGAAAGTGCTTCAAAACCATCTACAGCAGTGACTACTTCACATCCTTCACGCTGAAGCAGCGTTTCGGCCGTACGACGAATGGTTTTTGAATCATCAATTACCATGACTTTTAGATTTTGGAATTTATCGTCCATTTATTGACCCTACCCATTGAGGATGTACAAACAATTAAGTTAGCAGCATTATTATTTACAAGTTGTGAACATTTTTAACATATCTTTACTTGCGTTTTCAATGAACATTTTCTGCGCAAACACACAAGATTTCTTGTTTTTATTAACTGCTTCACACTTTCCGATGACCAACGATTTTTTTTTAACTTGGAATAGTATTTAATTGTCTTAATTAAGCATATTATAGCAAGATTATTACTTTAAAATAAGTAATTTAGTCAACTTTAAACTGGGGAGTACAAGGTTGAGTCCGTTTACAAAAAAAATTCACTTGATTGGCCTTAAACATTTCTCAAAAAAAGTCATTCTGACGGCTTGTTTGTTGGCTTATACCCCGCTTTTATTTGCTGCACCAACCAATATACAGCAACCACAAAAGGCGACTTGGTATCGTTACTATGACAGTAAAGGTGTAGCAAACATCAGTACCAATGTGACACCAAATCACATCCGCTATGGTTATGAAGCACTTGATCAAAATATGCAAGTGATTAAACGTAACCGCCCCTACAATGCTGAAGCTGATGTTAGACAAGCTCCTCAGCGTGCTGCCCAAGCACGTCAGCAAGCATCAGATATCAAACTTAAAAAAGCCTATACCAATAGCCGAACTGCGGCCATCAAAAAGCGTGATGCACTGACTGGTATACGTAAACAGATCGTGTTTGAACAAGAACAATTAAAACAATTACAAAATGATCGTGTATTATTTGTTCGCCAAGAACGTGAACATTTTCGAAAAGGTGAAACCGTTCCGGCAAAATTAAAAACAATGTTGGATAATAATCAAAAAAATATGGTAGCGAAAAAAGAATACATTCAATCGTTACAAACTCGCTATCGAAATACAGAAGCTGAATACGACAGAATTATTACGCGTTTAAAAGCGATGGAATAAACTTGTTATTCAATTGCTTTTGTAGACCGCTGATATAAGGACCATTATGCAATCTGCACAGCAATCATCCCCATTTTTAAAGCTTAGCCTGCTTTGCATAAGCCTGACTTTGGCTGCATGTCAAAAAGAAGATCCGCAGCAAAGTGTAAAACCAGAAAATAAGATTGAATTGATTCAACAAGATCTGGTCACGATCGAACAAGGCAACGCCATTTCAAAAACAGCCTTTACAGGTACCATTCGAGCAGTCAATCAGAGCAGTATTCAAGCCCAAGTCACTGCGACTGCAACCAATGTTAATGCAGAGGTCGGACAACGTGTCAGCAAAGGCCAAGTGTTGGTGCGTTTAAATAATCAAGACAATGCCGCACGTCTTGCTCAATCACAAGCAAACCTTGCATCCACACAAGCTCAAGCCAATCAAGCTAAACTGATGATGGACCGTAAACAGCGTTTGCTGAATCAAGGCTTTATTTCCAAAGTAGAGTTTGAACAAAGTCGTGTCGATTACCAAGCTCAACTGGAAAATGTTCGTGCTCAACAAGCCAATGTCGATATTGCGCGAAAAGCCAATCAAGATGGTACCATTTATAGCCCTATCCAAGGCGTGATTACCAAACGTGATGTTGAACCGGGACAAACAGTTGCTGCCGGACAAACCCTTTTTGAAATCGTCAATCCAGACCAATTAGAAATTCAAGCCAAATTACCAAGTGATCAGCAAGCTGCACTGAAAATTGGACAAAAGATTGAATATAGCATCCAAGGTAATAGCAATTTACTCACAGCACAAATCAGCCGAATTTCACCGATTGCCGATCAAGCCAGTCGTCAAATTGAATTTTTTGCAGCCCCAAATGAAACCATTACTTCATTAAGTATTGGTGCTTTTGTCGAAGGTCACATCTTAGGTACAGATAATATTTCAGGCCAAAAAATTCCACTCGACACCATTCAAAGTCTAAAAGATAAACCTTATGTCTGGGTCATTCGTCAAAATAAAATTGCCAAAGTGCCTGTACAAATTTTGAATCAGAGTTATAGCAATAACACCGCGATTGTTCAGGGCTTACAAAATAGTGATCTGATCAGCCGAATTAAATTTAATGATTCAGATATCAAACAAGATGTAAGTATCAGCCAAAATTAAAAGAATAAGGCAGGACTGTTGTTATGTGGTTAACCCGAATTAGTGTGAAATATCCTGTTTTCACCATCATGATGATGTTTTGTCTGATGGTGTTAGGACTTGCTTCTTGGCAACGTATGGGCGTTGAGGAGTTTCCTGATGTCGACTTCCCTTTTGTTGTAGTCTACACCAACTATCCGGGTGCTTCTCCTGAGTCTGTCGAATCTGAGATCACCAAGAAACTTGAAGATCAGATCAATACGATTTCAGGCCTTAAGCAAGTCATTTCACAGTCCAGTGAAGGTTTATCCACGGTCATTGTCGAATTTAATCTAGATGTCTCGTCCTCTGTAGCTGCACAAGATATTCGAGATAAAATTGCACCAGTAACTGCACAATTTCGTGATGAAATTGATGACCCCATCGTAGAACGTTATGACCCTACTGCCAGTGCAATTATGTCGATTGTTTTTGAATCGAAGGACATGTCTTTACGTGATTTGAGTTCCTATCTGAATCAACGGATTGTGCCCCAGCTTAGAACGGTTCCCGGTGTCGGTACGGTCAATTTATTGGGTGATGCACAGCGTCAAATTCGTATTCAAGTAAATCCGCAAAAATTACAAAGTTTCGGGATTGGGATCGATCAAGTTATAAACACCCTAAAATCTGAAAATATTGAAGTTCCGGGGGGAACTTTAAAACAAAAGAATTCAGAATTGGTGGTCGAAATTAAATCTCGCGTTATTCACCCAAATTCTTTCGGAGATTTAGTGGTTGCCAATAAAAATGGCGCGCCGATTTATCTCAAACAAATTGCCGAAATAGAAGATAGCCAAGCTGAAATGGAGTCGAGTGCTTATCTGAATGGTAAAACAGCCGTCGCTGTCGACATTCTGAGAAGTTCGGACTCTAATGTGATTGAGGTAGTTGATAATACCCGTAAAACCTTAAGTAAAATCCAACAGCAATTGCCGAAAGGCACGACCGCAGAAATTGTGGTTGATTCTTCAAAAGGTATTCGTGGCAGCATTAAAGACGTGGCACGTACGATTATTGAAGGTGCAGTACTTGCGGTACTCATTGTATTGTTATTTCTCGGCTCATTTCGTTCGACAGCCATTACAGGTTTAACCCTACCGATTTCGCTACTAGGTACCCTCACCTTTGTTTGGATTTTTGGTTTTACCATCAATATGATGACCCTACTGGCTCTCTCACTGAGTATCGGTCTCCTGATTGATGATGCCATTGTGGTTCGTGAAAATATTGTCCGCCATGCTGATATGGGCAAAGACCATGTCACCGCTGCACTCGACGGCACGAAAGAAATTGGTTTAGCTGTATTGGCCACAACATTGACCATTGTCGCGGTATTTTTACCTGTGGCATTTATGGGCGGCATTATTGGGCGTTTCTTCTATCAATTTGGTGTAACCGTCAGTACCGCTGTACTGATTTCAATGTTTGTGAGTTTCACACTTGACCCGATGTTGTCTGCTCACTGGGCAGAGCGCCACGATCCAAATAAAAAGCCCGGAAAAATCAAACGCTTTTTTAACTGGATTTCGGGCAAACTCGATAACTTAAGCCATCATTATGAAAAATTACTCAAGCTTGCTTTAAAGTTCCGGCTCATTACCCTTTTAATCGCTGTCGCATCTCTATTTGGTGCATTGGGTTTATCCAAACTGATCGGAACTGAATTTGTACCCGTACCAGACAAAGGTGAAATTCGGATCAAATTTGAAACACCAGTTGATGCAACCCTTGAATATTCGCAGGCTAAGCTTAAGCAAGTAGATCGTATCATTCGCCAACATCCAGAAGTCAAAGCCACTTATGGTGCAATTAATAGTGCCACTGATCGGGGTAAAAACCATGCCAGCATTCGTGTCACTGTTTCACCACGTACGGAGCGTAGTCAAACATTAACGGATCTCAACAATGAATTCCGTACCCGCTTAAAACATGTAGCAGGTATTACCATTACCTCGATTGCCTCAGCTGATGAAACAGTATCGGGTGGCCAAAAGCCGGTTATGATCTCGATTAAAGGACCAGACTTAGATGAGTTACAACGCATTTCTGACCGCTTCATGAAAGAAATTTCGAAAGTCGACGGTATTGTCGACTTAGAAAGCTCACTCAAAGAACCTAAACCGACCTTAGGTGTACATATCAATCGCGTTTTAGCCAGTGATTTAGGTTTATCCGTCAATCAAATCGCCAATGTATTACGCCCTCTTCTTGCGGGTGATAATGTAACAACGTGGAAGGATGATAAAGGCGAAACCTATGATGTAAATTTAAGACTCACTGAAGATCAGCGTCGACTGCCAACTGACATTCAAAGCATGTACATCACATCACAAAAAACCGATGCCGCAGGCTTACCTATCTTGGTTCCATTGGCAAGTGTGGCTAGCTTTGAAGAAACACTCGGTGCTTCACAAATTAACCGTCGTGATCTAGCACGTGAAGTGATGGTTGAAGCCAATACGGCAGGTCGTCCCGCAGGTGATATTGGTGCCGAAATCAATGAGATAGAGAAAAACTTCGACTTGCCACCAGGTTATAGTTTTGTCACGCAAGGTGCCAATAAAGATATGGCTGAGTCTGCGGGTTATGCAATGACAGCGATTACCCTCTCTATTGTATTTATTTATATTGTTTTGGGTTCACAATTTAATAGCTTCATTCACCCTGCAGCCATTATGGCTTCATTACCCTTATCATTGATTGGGGTTTTCTTAGCCCTATTCTTATTTAATTCAACCATGAACCTCTTTTCCATTATCGGGATTATTATGCTCATGGGCTTGGTGACAAAGAACGCAATTCTACTCATCGACTTTATTAAAAAAGCCATGGATCATGGTGTAGATCGTTATGAAGCGATTATTGAAGCAGGTAAAACCCGTTTACGTCCCATTTTAATGACTACCAGTGCAATGGTGATGGGTATGGTTCCGCTTGCACTTGGTTTAGGTGAAGGCGGTGAACAAAGTGCACCAATGGCACATGCCGTGATTGGCGGGGTGATTACCTCTACCCTACTAACACTTGTGGTTGTGCCGGTGATTTTTACCTATTTGGATGATTTCCGAAACTTCCTTGCACGTCAGGCCAAAAAAATCATGTCATAATGACAAAATCTAAAATGAGGTGACTTTGGAAAATGTTCACCTCATTTTTTATTGTATACTCTCCACTTTAACGCTTAATTTTTTAGGACAGTTTCCATGCGCGCGAGTCGCTTTTTATTTGCAACGTTAAGAGAAACCCCAAACGATGCTGAAGTTATTTCACATCAGCTTATGCTTCGTGCCGGGATGATTCGTAAATTGGCTTCAGGTTTATACACTTGGCTGCCGATGGGCGTTCGCGTATTAAATAAAGTTGAAGCGATTATCCGCGAAGAGATGGATCGTGCTGGTTCACTTCAAGTCCTGATGCCTGTCACTCAACCCGCATCTTTATGGGAAGAATCAGGTCGTTTCGTACAATATGGTCCAGAACTTTTACGTTTTAAAGACCGTCATAACAATGACTTTGTACTTGGCCCTACACATGAAGAAGTGATTACAGATCTTGCTCGCAATGAGTTGAAAAGCTATAAGCAATTGCCTGCAAACTTCTACCAAGTACAAACCAAATTCCGTGACGAAATCCGCCCTCGTTTCGGTGTGATGCGTTCACGTGAATTCATCATGAAAGATGCCTATTCTTTCCATGTTGACCAAGCCTCTTTACAAGAAACCTATGACAACATGTATGCAGCTTACTGCAAGATTTTCACGCGTTTAGGTTTAAATTTCCGTCCAGTTCAAGCGGATACAGGTTCAATTGGTGGTTCGGGTTCTCATGAATTCCACGTACTTGCTTCTAGCGGTGAAGATGACATCGCATTCTCTACAGAGTCAGATTATGCTGCTAACGTAGAAATGGCTGAAGCCGTACTAGTTGGTGAACGTGCTGCTCCGACTAAAGCACTTGAAATTATTGATACACCAAATCAAAAAACCATAGCTGATGTTTCTGAATTCCTTAAATCAAAACCTGCTCAATCTGTAAAAGCATTGTTGGTTCAAGGTGTTGCTGAAGAAGGTAAAGCTGCGCCAGTGGTTGCCTTATTCCTACGTGGCGACCATGAACTGAATGAAATTAAAGCTGAAAAACACCCATTAATTGCTGCTCCATTGGCCTTTGCAACTGAAGCACAATTGGCTGACTTAGGTTTAACGGCTGGTTTCTGTGGCCCTCAAGGCTTAACCGAAAAAGGCATTACAGTTATTGTTGACCGTGCAGCGTCTGTACTTTCAGACTTTGTTGCTGGTGCAAACCAAGTCGATAAACATGCTGTAGGTGTAAACTGGGAACGTGATGCACAATACACCGAAGTTTATGACCTTCGTAATGTTGTTGAAGGTGACCCTTCTCCAGACGGTCAAGGTACAATCTTGATTAAACGTGGTATCGAAGTTGGTCATATCTTCCAGTTGGGTCAAAAATACTCTGAAGCACTTGGCTGTAAAGTCTTAGGTGAAGACGGCAAACCTCTCGTTGTGACTATGGGTTGCTATGGTATTGGTGTAACCCGTGTTGTTGCTTCTGCAATTGAACAAAACTTCGATGACAAAGGGATTATTTGGCCGTCTGCAATTGCTCCTTTCGAAGTTGCTATTGTGCCAATGAATGCGCATAAATCACCGCGCACGTTAGAAGCAGCTGAAGCACTGTATGCAGAATTAACTGCTGCTGGTTATGATGTTCTTCTAGATGATCGTAATGAACGTCCAGGTGTTAAATTCTCTGATATCGAGTTAACAGGTATTCCACACCGTATTGTCATTGGTGAGAAAGGTTTGGATGCTGGTACATTTGAGTACAAAGGTCGCCGTGATGAAGAATCAAGCAACCTCAGTAAAGAAGACCTTTTAGCGAAAATTGCAAAATAATTTGCGCTAAATATAAAAAAATCCCGCTAAGTGCGGGATTT
Organism: Acinetobacter sp. YH12027; assembly: GCF_013420085.1. NCBI lineage: Bacteria > Pseudomonadati > Pseudomonadota > Gammaproteobacteria > Moraxellales > Moraxellaceae > Acinetobacter > Acinetobacter sp. YH12027. The sequence goes on along the minus strand of NZ_VOYW01000017.1, from coordinate 12,076 downwards.
TTTTATATTAAATACTTTAAGCCTTAACAGAATTTCAGCCCGCCGAAGCAGTTAGAACGAAACTCCTGTCCAGAAAGTTTTAAATTGTTTAATGGGAAATCAATTAATGACGGGTTTTTAATTTCTTTAACATCTAAAGCCGAACCTGCAACACAACCAAAGATTAAATCTCCACAATTACGAACATTGGTACTTAAGTCATGGTTAATTCCAGCGATCGTTTGTTTCAACACTTCATCCGTAATCGCCACTTTATCTGAAGGTGTAATACTCCCCAAATCGACCTCATCTTCCATCGCCAGCCACCACCCTCTTTCTGCTGCAACTGCAGCACCAGGCCAGAGTATTTTTTGAGCTTGTAAGGATAACGAAGCAGGGTTATTTAGATAAAGTGCATGGATCAAACCTAAACTTTGATTTACCGTAATATCGGTTTGTAGTCCAGTAAGATAGCCTGTTACGTCTTTATTCAAATTAATATTTAACCCAAGTAGAGAGATCTGAGCTTCTAATGGACCACTAAAATCTAGACGATCAACTGTACCTGTGCCTTTTAATACCGCAATATTATCCTTAATTCTATTCCCGCTCACGACAGTGGCTGGAATTGTAAAAGGTGCTGTGGTTGATTTTAAATTAAAGGAATAATTATCTGATTTGTAGTGAAGCGGTAGATCAACTTCAGCACCAAATAATGTCCCCTTAACAGCCCCTTCAATGTATTGCTGCGTAGAAGCATAGTCCATCACACGCTCGGCAGTTGTTGCAACACCCGCAGACGCTTTGGTTTTCATATACCCACTAAAGGTGTTGATACCATTGGGTGTATTACTATTTTCTGTACCTAATGTCATTAACCCAGAAATTTTTTCAGCGCTCAGACGAAAGCCCATCACTTCACGAGTTGCAGCTGATTTGGGATCTTTAATTGCAATTTCGATAAAAGGATTGGTCAACAAAGCAGAAGTTGCCGCACGTTCATCAGACGTATAATTGCTATTTACAGGCAATCCACTCAATGAAATATGATCGATATCAATATCACAAGCACCTGAGCCATTTGCACCACCACAACCCAATTGCAGCTTTTTAATATTGGCATTGAGCTCCATTTCAGCTTCTAAACCAAGCTTATAAAAGCCGACATTGGATTGGTCTACGGCTTGTCCACTCTCATCCACAGAATTATACCCCTGCGTATATTCCATGGAGAGTAATGCTTGACCATCAACTTTTGATAAGCTTTCATCATCTAAAGCCATCATTGCATGAGATAAGCTACTCATCGCAAATGTCGAGAAGATCAAACCTCTGATTAACTTCTTTTTCATAACAAATTCCCTGTTCGTTATTTTATTTATTTGTTATTGATTTAATTTTACTAGCGTGGAGTAATCCCCATCGTACTTCGCATTGTTCCACCTGTTAGGGCAATATCCGCCATCTTTTGCATATTGCCATTTGTTAACATCGAAACTTCTGCACGAAACGCTTTAGACATATTATTGGTTGGATTGAATTTCACCTGATTATCAAACTCTACCGAATCTTGTTTCATTTTAATTCGAGCATCAAAACCTAGATCGCCCTGCATTTTATTAATATTGATACTTGAAGCTGAAACGACACCGCTGGCATTTACATCTTCATTCATCAAACTTAAATAGCTTCCCATAACTTTTTGATCTTTCTTTTCAGCATCTGTTAATGCTTTAAATTCAAAGCTTCCACGAAAAGATAAATAATTATTTTCTGCACTGTCATTTAGGCCCGGTACTATAAATAGCTCACCTTTACCATCAAGTTTAAACGCAATATTCGTCAACACATCATCACGTTTAGAGAAATTATCTAAAGGTACTGTAGTCCCACATTTGGCAGAAGCTGTAGTCGCACAGTTATAGGTTGAACCCGGAAGTTGACCAATCGCTAACTCGGCATTAGCTGCAATCAATAAATTATCTGCACGTACATAGATGCCATCATTTTCATAACCAATCACACCATCAGATTGAATAAGGGCATTGATGTTTCGTAAGCCTGCATAATAATTGACTTCTTGACCATTAATACCTTTTTTACCATCAATCAAAATAATGGAAGTTGTACTTGGTGTTCCTGTTTTTTTATCAACACCATAACCATCTGTGCTCATTACAAGGTTATAGCCAATACCTGATTTTTCAGCCGCATTTTTATAACTGTATTTTTTCTCTGATAATGCAACATTGGCATTCATATTATAAATCGGGATACCAATCCCCCAACTGTTGTCATTACTTGCAATTGCAGCAATTGAGTTATCAGAAATAAATCGTGCGGTACGCGCGATGGACTGAAAATCCATACCACGAATCGCCACAAGTGCAAAATTTCCACCCGCCGTTTGATTTGACAGATTCTGGGTTAAAACATTATTGGTTAAGCCTAATGTCGCTTTTAATTTATCATTTACCAGAAAATCAAGGCTTTTGGCTTGAATGGTATTGATATAAATATCGCCAAAATCAATATAGGCATTTTTATCAGCAACTAAAGACGTTAAATTAGAAAATTCAATGGCATAACTACCAATACCCGTATGGCCAATTTCTAAGGTTGTCGGTGCTTGACCTGCAACAAGACTCGGATCATCCTTTGAAGTAAAATCCGCGCGCACTCCTAAATGTAAACCACCTGAACCAACAGACTCATATCCTGAAGCTTTCGTTGCTAGACCAAAATCTTTAATTCCGTCTTGATTGGCATTTAAGGCCACTCGTGCATTAGTGACAGCACCCGATACTCCCATACGAATTAAATTGCGCTGTGCACCACCATCGGTACCGTAACGTAGATCGATATTAACGCCGGGGTTTGTGGCATCGCTACGTGAGCTATGCACATCTGATGTGTCCTTGACCCGCCCCAAATTGACCGTATGATCTTTGCTCCCTGTGGATTTTGTGGTGAGAACAATGCCTTCATCAGCTGCAACATACATATAACCTGAACCAGCAAAGTTAAAGTTAAAGTCCTTTAAGGTTACGCTATGTCCATTCATACCATGACTAATACTGGCATTTTGCAATTGAAATTCCATATACGCCGTATCATTACGGTTAAATAGACCATTGCTGGTTTCAAGTAATACTTTTAAAGGTGAAGATGTTGCAATCGTAAGTGAACCTAAATTTTGTGTAGGCGTTTGGCACGTTGTTCCTTGACACAGCAACATAATATTTTGTGCAACAGCCGTAAATGGGCTGACACTCGCAGCTATACGCATGCCTACACCAGCATCCGTAGTCCCAACATCAAAATCTAATTTTGATGTAATGGTGCTTTGCCCAACACCATCTATTTGCACATTGTGCAAACCCATTTTCATCTTATTTTGGTCGGTTGGGTCAACCCAATTTAATTGATCGACTTTGACTCTAGAAACTTCATGGGTAATCGAAATACCATCTTGGCCAGTAACTGCACCCAAGCTTTCGTCGGTCATTGCTTCAAAAGCATAGGTGTGTTGAGCAAGTAAAATACTGGTTGCGAGTGCCGTTAAAGTTGTTATTTTTTTCATCACTATATCCTTATATTCAGTCACAGCTGATTAACAGCGACCTGCACCATTTCCAGTGCAGTTAAAACTGAAGATGTTTAACTTTCCACTCATATGCATATTGCCATGCACATTAACACCCATAAATCCTTGTTCTGCACCACGATCAAAATCAGGTACTGCTAAAGTTGTTGTCGTTCCGTCCGCTTTCTTTTCAGTATAGGTCGTATAAGTACTGGTATTTTCATACCCCTCCTTACCTGTCGTACCTGTTTCTACTGCCAAGGTAGCAAAACCTAAATTTCTAATTTTTAATGGTTTATTATCATAAAATGTCAACTGCATAGCCGTTTGTGGATTACCTTCACGATTGATAATCGTCACACCATCTAGTGAAAATTGATCGATCTGTAACGTTCCTTGAAACTGTTTAAACACCAACCATTTCTTATTACCATTTGCATCCACATGATTATTGGGTGCAAGAGCTAAGCGACAAAACTCATTGGATGAACATTGATATCCATAAAAAGCCTGAGTAGTTTTACCATTCGCATCCATGATAGAAATGTTGTTTTTCGACATATCATTGGCGTATTGATGGTTTAATGAAAGCGTCCAACTGAGATCTGCACCGCCTTGACCGGTTGCAGCGGTAAGTTCCCTATTATCCATAGACACTAAACCTGCATGAGTTTGTGTCAGTGCAGCACAAACAACAGCGCATAAAATTTTATACATGTGATTTCTCCTACAGCCCTGTTGTTCTTATTTTTAAGTGCTGAATCAATACGCCATCTATGGCAACAGATCCTAAATTCGTGCTTTGTCCATTGACACCTTTAAACACCACACCTGTCGCAGTATCCGTACTTTTTGCATTCAACAGATTACCAGGCAAGCGCTCTACTGTACCGATCGCAATGCTACTGTGTGTTGCATTACGTCCTTGATATAGTGCTGTCGCATCTGAAGAGTTTGCTTTTAACTCCGTGCCACAACTATAGACATTACAGGTTGAACCTTTAAAGTCTGCAGCAGTTAAACCCGATGTACCTGTGGTATTACCAGCGATATCTGTATAGTAGGTATAAATTTTACTGTAAATTGAAGGCACGTTAGGTATACGTGTTACTTCCAAAATAATATTTCGACCTTCCGACCCCACAATAAAGGGCTGATACATATTGCCTAAAACTAAATTGATGTTTGGGCTATATAAGTATAGACCTTCCGTTTCATGGAAAATCGGAGCGACAGAACGATCCATAGCGGGTGTCGCTGCAGTACCATCATCCAGTTCAGAGCGCGCAGCTGTACTAATACGTATACCACGTGCATCCAAATCACTATCATTAATACTGAGTGATTCAGCACGATCGTTGGTGTTAATACGAATTAGACTGGCTAAACCCAAGGTTTGGTTGTAATTGGTATTGGTTGATTTTAGGGTTTGAAAAATTCGAACTTGTGAACCATTGAAGCTCAAACCATTCGCAACAATTTGAGTACGTAAACGATAGTCTTTATCCAAGCCACTGGTCGGCGCACCGGTAATCGGATCAACAACATTACTTGAATTCAAAGACCGTGAAAATACATCCATCCACAAACCAAGTTTGATATTGTTAGATGCATCATCTGCTGCAATTTTCTTTAATGGTGCCTCAATGGCTAAGTAACCAACATTTCCTTTATTATTTGCCGCAAATTGTTCAACATCTTGATTTCCCGCATGGAAAAGCCATGGATTTTCAGCTGTGCCCCAATTAAACCCTTGATCGGTATAGCGTGTTGCTAATGAACTTTTGCCATTTTTATCTTTACTGTTGGACAGGGCTAAGCCATATATAAATACATCTGCTTTCGATCTGAGACTCGATACGGTCGCAGTCGAGGCAATTTGTTTTGCTGTAATTTCAGCATTTTTCTTCACCGTTGCTAATGCTGAATCACTCGCCTTTTGAGCTTCAAGCTTGGCATAGTCCGTTGCCAACTGATTGAGGGTTTCTGCAGCTTTGGCATTTAACTGAGCATCTTTTGTTGGATCAATAAGATTTGAACGTGTAATTTTTCCTGAGACATAATTTTTATAAAACGTAGACCCAGTAGGTAAATTACCCGTACTATTGTTACCGTATAGTAACTCAATCATCTCATAGGTATTTTTTAAAGCGGCAGCTTGAGACTTTTCTTTTAACAACGGTGTAATTGATTCTTTCGTTGTGCCATCGTTTTCAAAAGGTAAGCCAGCCGATGAACCATTATAATAATCTGCATAACGCTGATCATAATATGCCTTCATCGTTGGTGATTCAAGATAAGACTGTACTAATCGGCCACGATATTCTGTTGAATATGTTGCGATGGTTTCATTGGTTACTCGTGTAGCATTATTGGTCTCATAAGTGCTTTTAGAACTTATAAAAGTTGAGTCATAAACACCGTTATAGCCCGTAACTCGGCCTTGCTGATAAGCATCAACATAAGCTGCTTTGTAGATTTTATCGTAAGCACGCTGCCCTAATTGTTCATAGTTTTCACCTGTAGGAATAATCCGAATAAAACCTGTATCGTTTTTCCCAGGATCAACCATACCAGACGCATAACTAGAAGCCGTAGAACGGTCATTTGGCCCTTGAAAGACCATTTTGAAATTTTCTAAAGTGAGTGCAACACCTTCACCCGTTGTGGCTGAAAGTGCTTCATCTGATAAATCTTGAAGCGCATAAACAGATGGTGCAGCAAACATGCTGACTGCGGCTGCTAAGCAACTCTGGCGGAATAACTTAGCCTGGGTGAATTGAGTCATCTCGACCTTCCTTTTATCAGATGCTCTGCATCTCTCTTATATTTATTCCTGAGAACTGGCTTTGATGTTATTGTCCATTTATTCCTTAAATGGAGACTTGTGATAGACCAGTCACTTAACTTTTTATTATGCTGAATAATTACTCAATTGCAAAAACTTCCCCACCGAATGGTCTATTTTCCGATGAATGACCCAACAAAAAAGCGGGCTAATTCGCCCGCTTTTTTTAAACTAAATCCGAAGGATTAAGCTTTCGGTAAAGTCACACCGGTTTGACCTTGGTATTTACCACCACGGTCTTTATAAGAGGTTTCACACACTTCGTCTGATTCAAAGAACAACATTTGTGCGACACCTTCACCCGCGTAAATACGTGCAGGCAAGTTGGTTGTATTCGAAAATTCTAAAGTCACGTGACCTTCCCACTCTGGTTCAAGAGGCGTCACATTGACAATAATACCGCAGCGAGCATAGGTTGATTTACCCAAACAAACGGTTAACACATTACGTGGAATACGGAAATATTCGACTGTACGTGCTAGTGCAAACGAGTTTGGCGGAATGATACAAACGTCTGATTCGATATCAATAAAGCTTTTATCGTCAAAGTTTTTAGGGTCAACAATTGCTGAATGAACATTGGTAAAGACTTTAAATTCACGAGCACAGCGCACGTCATAACCATAGCTCGACACGCCATACGAAATAAGCTTTTCGCCATTTTCATCATAACGGACTTGGTTTTCTGCATACGGTTCAATCATGCCGTGTTTTTCGCTCATTTCGCGAATCCAACGATCAGACTTAATAGCCATTTATCTCTATCCAAAAACTTAAATCAATTATTGCGTGGTACTTTAACTGAAATCCAACTTAATGAAAATAAGCTTTGCCGAACTAAGCGGATTTAGTCATTTTCAAATCAATTTAAAGTTTTAAAATCGCAGAATAACTCAGTGGTATCGAAAAACTAACCAAGACTAGCGATGCTGTTCGTTGTAAATTGGCTTGATTGAGCCAACTAATTTTATTCGATGCCAAAACTGAACCAAGGAAGGTCCAAAAAAATGCAATAGGAACGATCAACAACAAAAAGATCAGCATGTGAGCTACATAATACTGCGCATTTTGCCAAGCCAATGCAGGAAAAATCGCAGATGCAAATAATAGTGCTTTAGGATTTAATAACGTCGCAACAAAGAGTTCGCGTGCACGAATGCCCTTTTGATTAAAATTTTCAGCAACAGTTGCTGTACGCCATAATCGCATAGCCAAAAATAGAATATAGCCAGCACTAAACAGTTTTAAAATGGTCGGCAGTAAAGGCAGATGTACGGAAATTTTACCAATGAGAAAACCCCATAGGCTAATCGAAATAAGATAACCAAAGGCTTCCGCTGGAATGAGTCGGAATGATTTACGTAGCCCAACTTGAATACCCGAAGATGCGAGTAAGGTATTGGTTGGTCCTGGCGTTAACAAAATACTGATAACTAGACCAATAAAAAACCATGAAATCATACTTTGACCTCAAACTTAATCCGCGAAGATTAATTCAGTTGTTTCGTATTAGCAAAATAAAAAATAGAAATGCTTATAAAAAACTCCTTATTTAATTATAAATTCAGTAACTTAAATAGAAAAACAAAACCTTAGCTGAACAGTCATTCAGAGCACCTTACAATTCAAAGAAATATCTTGAACTTATATTTATAAAAGAAATTTCACATGATTCCATGTATACCCTACAGTTTTTACACGTAACAAAATATTATTAAAATAAACGATATAGCTCCATGCCATTCTTACGCATAACCATTATTTATTGGAGACTAAAAAATCAAAAAAAAATACTTTTCAAAAATAATTGATTAAGTTATGTTCAATTGAGTAGTGGAAATTAAAATTAAAACTCATCAAATCAATATTCAAAATTTATGTGTAAAAGGACGTTTCTATGAACCAATGGACAAAACTCACGTTACTCTCGGTTACTTTGGCGTGTATTACTGCTTGCTCAAATGATCAATCTACTTCAAAAAATACCACGGAAGGAAAAAGCGCAGAAAATGCTACATCTGACAAACTTCAAACCAAGTTCGTAACCATTGCAACTGGCGGAGCATCAGGACCTTACAATGTGATTGGGACGAGTCTTGCAGAAATTTATAACAAAACTTTTGGTGTAAATTCTAAGACTCAGACTACAGGTGCATCAGTCGAAAACTTAAACCTTCTCAAACAGAATAAAGTTGAAATGGCATTTGTTATGAGTGACAGCTTAACAGAAGCACTGAACGGAGCAGGAAGTTTCGCAAATGGTAAAGTTGAGAATGTCAGCCAAGTCGCAGCGCTTTATCCAAACTACGTACAAATCGTAACCTCTAAAAAATCAGGGATCAAAAATATCGAAGATTTGAAAGGTAAACGTATCGCTGTGGGTGCACAAAATTCAGGTGTAGAAGTAAATGCACGCACACTGTTGAATGGTTTTGGAATCACCTATAAAGATATTAAAGTTGATTATTTAGGCTATGCTGAAGCCGCTGATGCTTTAAAAGGTGGCAAGCTTGATGCAGCATTCCTGACTAGTGGCATTCCAAATTCATCACTCATGGAACTTCAACAAAGCTTTGATCTACAGTTAGTTTCAATCAATGCAGATAAAGTCAAAGAAATAGCTAAAGATCAAAGTTATTTCTTACCGATGATTATTCCAAAAGGCACATATGGCAATACTGCGGACATTCAAACTGCCGCAATTAAAAATGCATTAGTTGTTCGCACAGATATATCGGATGATGATGTCTACAAACTAACAAAAACTTTCTTTGACAGTTTGCCTCAATTGGCAACTTCACACCAAGCAGCAACAGAAATCACGCTTGAAGGTGCTCAACAAGGCCTTGTAGCGCCTCTACATCCAGGCGCGAAACGCTACTATGATGAAGTGGCTAAAAAATAATAAGCTTCAAAAAAATGCAGTTTATACTGCATTTTTTATATTGTTCTTCTTAATCTATGCTAGCTATCCAACACTGTATACGCAGGTTAGAGTTGAAACTGATATATGCAAAATTTCAACTGATCAATTTGATTTACAGTGGAAGCATTCAGTAGAAAAGACGGCTTGGTCTGAACAATATCAGCGTCAAAAGAATAAGTTTTTACTGCGCCACACCGATTTGATTTCATTTGGTGCAGGTACACCCTCAAATTATCCCATTGAGTTTCAAAAAAATGGTGTGATTAGAATGCGGGTCAATCAAAATATAGATGAAATCAACTGGGTGATTTCTAGAAATATGCAAGGCACGATCCTCGCTGACCAAAAAATTTGGTCTATTTTTCAAAGTTACCCAGACTATAGTTTGGTCAACATCTCGGTTCAATATCAACCCAAATGGAAGTCTTGGTGGATTGGAGAATGCCTATGAATTCCAAAGAAGATAAAGTTGTATTAGAACAACTCGATGAGAAACAACAACAAGCCATATTAGAAAAATTTGATCGGGAATCTGTTACTCGAATCAATATGAGCAAATCTGTTACCTACTTTGTTGCATTTGTAGCGATCTTTTATTCATTATTTCATTTATTTATTACGTTTAATCCTTTACCTGAGTTAATACAGCGTGCAGCCCATGTCGCTATTGGCCTAGCACTCATTTTTTTACTCTATCCAGCTCGTCAAACAAGCTCCCGACAGCATATTTCACTTCTCGATTGGTTCTTGGCTTTGCTTTCCATCTTCAGTTTTTTATATTTATGGAAAGAATATCAATCTATTATGACCACTCGAGGTGGTATTCCAAATACCTTAGATATCGCGTTTGCAATTATGAGTGTGGTATTAGTCATAGAAGCAACTCGCCGGGTCATGGGGTGGATGCTGCCCATTTTAAGTTTAATTTTCCTGACCTATACATTTATCAGTCACTTTGATTGGTTGCCAGATCGATTAATTACTCGCCCTTATACCATCAGCGACATTTTCGGACATATGTATTTAAAAACCGAAGGCTTATATTCTTCGGCAATTGGTGCATCCGTCACTTTTATTTTCTTATTTATCCTTTTTGGTGCTTTTCTTGCAAAATCAGGTATGGGGAAATTGTTCAATGATCTTGCCATGGCGCTGGCTGGACATAAACAAGGTGGGCCTGCCAAAGTTGCTGTAATTTCAAGTGGATTTATGGGCAGTATTAATGGCACTGCTGTTGCCAATGTTGTTGGTACAGGCTCATTTACTATTCCATTGATGAAAAAGATTGGTTATCACAAGAATTTTGCTGGTGCCGTTGAAGCCAGTGCATCCGTTGGTGGACAAATTTTGCCACCAGTCATGGGTGCGAGTGCCTTCATTATGGCCGAAACAACTGGCGTGAGTTATGGCACAATTGCACTAGCCGCCTTATTACCTGCTTTATTGTATTACCTTGGCGTCATGGCTCAAGTTCATTTCCGTGCGGGTAAAGATGATCTGAAAGGCGTACCTAAAGCTGATTTACCAAAAGTAAAAGAAGTTCTAAAAGAGCGTGGACATTTACTTATTCCAATTTTGGCACTGGTCTTTTTCTTATTTCAAAATATTCCTGTGAGCTATGCTGCTGTCTACACCATCGTCCTGACCATCTTTGTAGCAGCTATAAGAAAATCAACACGAATGGGCGTAAAAGATATTTTAGATGCGCTCGTTGATGGAGCCAAACAATCATTATCTGTGATGGCTGCTTGTGCTGTCGTTGGTATTATTATCGGCGTAGTAAGTCTGACAAGTTTTGGTTCAGTAATGACTTCTTCAATTATGAGTTTAGGTGCAGGTAGTCTCTTTCTAACTTTATTTTTGACCATGATTGCATCGATGATTTTAGGCATGGGGCTTCCATCTATTCCGGCCTATATCATTACTGCCACTATGGCAGCACCAGCACTCGCAAACTTTGATATTCCTGTATTAGTCGCGCATATGTTTGTGTTCTATTTTGGTTTATTTGCAAACATCACCCCACCAGTTGCCCTTGCCGCCTTTGCTGGTGCAGGAATTGCAGGCGGTGATCCAATGCGCACTGGGTTTCAGGCCTTAAAACTCTCTCTTGCTGGTTTTATTGTTCCATTTTTATTCGTTTATAACCCTGCCATGCTGATGATTGATACCACCAATGTTGCAGTCAATGCTCGAGAATTTGCCTTTCCTGCATGGACAACTATAGCGAGTATTACTGTCACTTCAGTGATAGGAATTCTCGCTTTAGGCTCCGCAGTTGAAGGTTATTTCAAGACTTATCTCAACTGGTTCTGGCGTATTTTTTTAGGTGTGGGTGCGCTGTGTATGATTATTCCAGAAACCATTACAGATATTGTAGGCATTATCATGGTCATCATCGCAATTACGGTGAATATTATCACTGCTAAACGTAAAGCAAACCCGTCTCTTTCCTCCTAAAAAACCAATTAAAAAGCCCGGTAATTACCGGGCTTTTTAATTTCTTAGACTAAGGCGTACCCTCATTTGATGGGTGGGTTTTAATGACTTCAAATAATATTTAAAATTATTTGTTCCTCTATATTTTTTCAATGCTAAGCCCCTTGTAACCATAGGTATCTACACAAATCCCAAGTTTTGGGTTAAATTGAAGAGCATGCTCTTCAATTTAATATCTCCCATCTTGATACACGTCTCGTCAGACGATACAACGCCCTCGTAAAGCTTAATATGAATC
>NZ_VOYW01000016.1:0-78624 GCF_013420085.1 Acinetobacter sp. YH12027 | reverse complement strand
GATTCCACCTAGAAAAAATGCGAAACCATGGAAAGATACAAAGATCAGCTCGCTAGCGCGAAATGAATTACTTCGAACAGTTAAACGTTTAGGCAGGACATTATGGAAAAAATGGTCCGGCTATCATCGCCGCAGTTTGGTGGAAACCAAGATGCATTGCATCAAATTATTAGGTGATAAATTAATGGCAAGAAGCTTTTCTAGTCAGGTGAATGAAATTCATGCACGTGTAGCAGTCCTCAACAGATTTACGGAATTAGGTCGACCACTTACCCAAGTTACGCCTTAAATTTGGCTCAATTAGGGGGCTTTGTATTTCAAATCTTTGTGCAACAAAGCCACTGGTTACAACAATTTATTGATCCCATGCACCGAGTGTTATTACCCGAAGATGCAAAATTGGCTTCTTATTTATGCTATGCCGAAGCACTACTGTCAGGGACGACCACGATTGTTGATATGTGGCGCTATATGGATGGCAGTGCCGAAGTAGCCGAAGACTTAGGGATTCGAGCTGTATTGGTTCCGTATGTCGCAGAACATCCAGACCATAATTATTTTGAAACACTAGAGAGCAATGAAGCGCTGATTCAACGATGGCACATGCGAGCAGAAGGTCGCATTCAGGTCTGGGTGGGGCTAGAACACTTATTTTATGCAGAAGATCAGGCCTTAGGTCGTATCCAAAAAATGTGTCAGGACTATCAAACTGGATTTCATACTCATAGTAATGAAAGTAAGTTTGATGTCGTGGAAAATCTGAAACGTTACGGCATGCGGCCTGTTCAAACCCTTGAAAAATTAGGCATGCTCGATGTGCCAAAATGCTTGCTGGCACATTGTGTATGGTTAGATGATGACGAAATTCAGCTGCTAAAACATTATCACGTTGGGGTCGCACATAACCCCATTTCAAATATGAAACTTGCCTCAGGCGCTGCACCTGTGACTCAATTGCTCAAACAAGGCGTTGCAGTGGGTTTAGGTACAGATGGTGAAAAGGAAAATAACAATTTAGATTTATTTGAGGAAATGAAAACGGCTTCATTATTGGCTAAGTTTTCAAATTTAGATGCAGCGGCTTTAGATTCATGGTCAGTTTGCCAAATGGCGACTCGAGATGGAGCACGTGCATTAGGACTTGAGCAACAAATTGGCTCAATCGAAGTTGGTAAGCAGGCGGATTTAATCGTAGTAAACACGGCTACACCACGCATGACACCTTTAATAAACCAAGGCAGTTTATTTAATTTACATACAAACTTGGTCCATGCGGTTCAGGGCCAAGATGTCGTGATGACGATGGTTGCAGGAAAAGTTTTGGTCAAAAATGGTCAACTGCTTAATGCAGACTTACAACAATTTATTGACCAAATTAATTTTGCCGCACCTGCATTATTTAAACGTCGTTCTGACTGGCTCAGTTTACGCGGTGCAGCAGTCAATGAGTTGCAAAGAACCTAAAACTTTCAACACATAAAACATAAAGCCCAAATCAATTTGGGCTTTATTATTTTAAATTTTATCGAAGAACAATATGCAGGATTTAAGCACTGATAAAAGAGATGAGTGTTTGGTTAAATGCATCAGGCTGTTCAATGTTTGAAATATGCGATGCATTAATTTCAAATAATTGGCTATTTGCGATGCGTTCTTGCATGAATTGACCATCTACAACTGTAGTTACAGGGTCTTGTTGACCTGCAATAATCAATACCGGTATGCGAATAGACGAGATTTCATTGCGCAAATCCGCTTTAGCCAAAGCTTCACAACAACTTGCATAACCTTCTGGGCTGCCAGCTCCGAGGTCGTTACTCAAAGATTGTACAGTTGCTGTGTTACTTTGGATAAAGGGTTCTGTAAACCATCGTGATGCTGCCGTTTCTGCAATTGGTTCCAGACCTTGTTGACGGACTAATTGCGCACGTTCATTCCAAGCTGATTCTTGCCCAATTTTTGCAGCGGTATTGCATACAATGACATGGTTAAAGCGTTCAGGATGATGTTTTGCAAGCCATTGGCCTGTTAAACCACCCATCGATATTCCACAAAATGTGGCTTGTTGAATATTTAAATGATCCAATAAATGGATGACATCTGTACCCAATTGATCAAGGCTATATGGCCCTTGAGGGGCAGAAGATGCACCATGACCACGTGTATCATAACAAATCACAAAATAATCCTGCTGTAGTGCCTCTATCTGAGGCTGCCACATGCTGAATTTTGTGCCTAAAGAATTAGAAAAAACAATCGCAGGTCGTATGTGGTCACCAAAGGTTGCGTAATTAATCGTTGCATCATTGGATATAAATGTAGGCATGTTTTGAATCCTTAATTTTATAAATCCTCCTAAATCCCCCCTTTGATAAGGTGGACTTTTATTGAGGATTAAACACGTTCAATAATCAAAGCGATGCCTTGACCGACACCAATGCACATCGAACAGAGGGCATATTGACCTGAAATTTCCTCAAGCTGATTTAATGCAGTCGTGACTAAACGTGCTCCAGATGCACCTAATGGATGACCCAAAGCAATAGCGCCCCCGTTTGGATTAACATGTTTAGCACCATCTTCTAAACCTAATTCACGGGTAACCGCTAAGGCTTGAGCCGCAAAAGCTTCATTCAGCTCGATTACATCCATTTGTTCAAGGCTTAGACCTGTTTGAGCTAACAACTTTTTTATGGCAGGCGCAGGACCAAAGCCCATGATTTTGGGTTCAACACCCACCACCGTTGCCGCAATAATTTTGGCCCGTGGCTTTAACTTAAATTTGTTGACAGCATTATCTGAAGCAATCAGTAGTGCAGCTGCACCATCATTGATCCCTGAAGCATTGCCCGCAGTTACCGTCCCATCAGCTTTCACCACAGGTTTGAGTTTTGCTAAGCCTTCTGCTGTCGTCGATGCACGTGGATGCTCATCTGTATCGACTATCAGTGGGTCGCCTTTACGCTGTGGAATGACGACAGGGATGATTTCTTTCTCAAAAAAACCATTGGCCTGTGCAGCGGCTGTACGGCGCTGACTTTCTAAGGCAAAAGCATCTTGATCAGCACGGTTAATGTTGAATTTTTCTGCCACATTTTCAGCGGTTTGAGGCATGGTTTCCACGCCATACATTTGCTTGAGTATTGGATTGATAAAACGCCAACCCATGGTGGTGTCTTCAATCTTTTGACTGCGTCCATAAGCACTTTCCGATTTACCCATAACAAAGGGCGCACGGGACATACTCTCTACACCGCCGGCAATAATTAAGTCTGCTTCATTTGCTTTAATTGCACGGGCTGCCATCGCAATCGCATCAAGTGATGAACCACAAAGTCGGTTTACAGTTGTAGCAGGAACTTGAAAAGGTACACCTGCAAGTAGCAACGACATTCGTGCAACATTACGGTTATCTTCACCGGCTTGGTTCGCGCAGCCGTAAATCACGTCATCAACTGACTCCCAAGCAATACTTGGATTTCGCTGCATCAGTGCCTTAATGGGTAAGGCACCTAGGTCGTCGGTACGCACTGCTGCTAAACCGCCCGCATAACGACCGAAAGGGGTGCGAATAGCATCGATGATGTATGCGTTTTTCATATTGTTTATTTCCAAATCTTTTGACCTCCCTTAATCCCTCCTAAAAGGAGGGAGACTTTCCAATCTTACTTAAATGTCGATGGATTAATGTCCCCCGTTGAAAAAGGGGGATTTAGGGGGACTAATAATTCATTCTGTATTAACTTGATGTCCCATCCACGAGCTTCGCACCTGTCATTGACTGTAATTCGTCAAAGCTCAAGCCCTCAACTTTTTCAATGACTTTCATACCATCAACCGTCACATCAATGACGCACAGATCTGTATAAATACGATCGACACATTGCAGGCCTGTGGCAGGATATGACAATTCAGCGACAATTTTCGGTTCACCTTTTTTGGTCACATGGTCTGTAGTAATAAAGACTTTTTTCGCCCCAACAGCCAAATCCATTGCACCACCTACAGCAGGAATTGCATCTAGCGCACCAGTATGCCAATTTGCTAAGTCACCATTTTGGGCAACCTGAAAAGCGCCTAATACTGCAATATCTAAATGACCGCCACGCATCATGGCAAAAGAGTCGCCATGGTGAAAAAAGCAGCCGCCCGTTTGCATGGTGACAAACTCTTTTCCTGCATTAATTAATTCAAGGTCTTCTTCGCCTTTAGCCGGAGGAGGACCAAAAGCCAAAAGACCATTTTCTGAATGTAGAAAAACATCTTTGTCCGTTGGTAAATAATTTGAAATTTTGGTGGGTAAGCCAATGCCTAAATTGACATAAGCACCATCTGGAATATCTTGTGCAACACGTTCAGCAATTTGATCACGGGTTAATTTGGTATAGCTCATGGTTCTTTCCTCACGTGATTTATGCAGATTGCTCAAGCTGTGCAGGTTGAACAGCCACGATATGTTGTACAAAAATACCTGGGGTAATAATGTGCTCTGGATCCAATGCACCAAGTTCAACAATTTCTGAGACTTGAGCAATTGTTACATCTGCCGCCATAGCCATAATGGGGCCAAAGTTACGCGCTGATTTGTTGTAAACCAAGTTGCCCCAGCGGTCGCCCTGATGTGCTTTGATTAAAGCAAAATCGGCTTTAATTGGATTTTCGAGTACAAAATCTTTGCCTTCATAATGGAGTGTAGGTTTACCTTCTGCCAGCAACGTACCGAAACCAGTTGGTGTATAAATTGGACCCAAACCCATGCCTGCAGCTTGAATACGGCAAGCCAAATTACCTTGTGGAACAAGCTCAAGTTCTATCTTTCCTGCACGGTATAGCTCATCGAACACCCAAGAGTCGGATTGGCGAGGGAAAGAACAAATCATCTTACGAACAGCACCGGCTTTGAGTAATTTAGCCAGTCCATAGTCACCATTACCTGCATTGTTGTTGACGATGATTAGATCTTTGATGCCAAGTTCAATCAGTCCATCGATCAGTTCAGCAGGCTGACCAGCCGTACCGAAGCCGCCGATCATAATGGTTGATCCATCCTTAATTTGAGAAAGTGCTTCTGTTAAGGAAGCGGTACTTTTATCAATCATGCTACGATCCTTCATCAAGAACGATAAAACTATTTACCTGACTAACCACTTCAGTCATGCAAGGCAGATAATCTTTTATTTCAAATATTTACAAACTTAAAAATGCAGATAAATGGATTCCAATCATGTGCTACACAATTGAAATTCAATCGCATCAACTGTCATCACTACGAACAGAAGAGGGATGACGATTTAAAGCCAAAACTTCAATATTCATATACGGGTAAAGGGGCAACCCTTGTAAAATGTTGTGTAGCTCTTCATTACTTTCAACATCAAAAATACTGATATTTGAATATTGACCAGTAATCCGCCAGATATGACGCCATTTACCTTGACGTTGTAGATCTTGTGAATAAGCCTTTTCTACAGCTTTAATTTCATTGGCTTTTTCGACTGGCATATCTAATGGAATATTGACATCCATGCGTACTTGGAAAAGCATTTCTTACTCCTAGCTAAATGTTATTTGCGACGTAAGTCATCAATTTTGTTTTCATCAATTTCAATCCCTAAACCTGCCGTGGTTGGAATCTTGAGTTCGAAATCTTGATATTGAAGTGGGGTTTTTAAAATTTCTTCAGTTAACAGCAATGGACCAAAAAGCTCAGTGCCATAAGCTAAATTGTCAAATGTAGAAAATGCATGTGCCGATGCAATAGTGCCTACAGGACCTTCAAGCATGGTTCCACCGTATAAATCGATACCCGCAAGTTTGGCGATTTTTGAAACCTCACAGCCTTCGATTAAACCGCCAGACTGTGCAACTTTGACTGCAAAAACAGAGGCAGAATTGTGCCGAGCAAGTTGATATGCCGTTTGAGGCCCCATCAGTGATTCATCTGCCATAATCCCAATATCAAAACGACGAGTTAAACGGCGCATCGCGTCAATGTTATCGATTGCGCAAGGCTGCTCAATCAGGTCAACACCACCATCTTGTAACAACTGAATGCCTTTAATGGCATCTAATTCAGACCATGCACGGTTAACATCCACACGTATAGAAATGTCTGAACCTAACGCTTTTTTAATAGCTAAAACATGCTCAACATCAGCTTCAACGGGGCGTGAACCTATTTTGAGTTTGAAAATATTGTGTCGTTTTGCCGCAATCATCTTTTGTGCTTCGGCAATGTCTTTTTCCGTATTGCCAGATGCAAGTACCCAAAGAACAGGCAAGCTGTCACGTAAACGGCCGCCCAATACTTCACTTAAGGGCAGATTTAAACGCTGCGCCAAAATATCGAGTAGCGCCGTTTGAATGGCACATTTAGCAAAGCGATTGCCGTTAATACTACGTTTAATAGCTTGCATGGTTTGAGCAACATTCAAACCAGTGAGAGTTTTCAGTAAAGGACTAAAATAAGTTTCAATATTGATTCGAATGCTTTCAGGGCTTTCTTCACCATAGCCTAGACCACCAATCGTCGTCGCTTCACCCCAACCGATATAACCATCTTCGGTGGTGATTTTAATCAAAACAAGGGTTTGCGTTTGCATGGTTGCAACAGCCATCTTGTGCGGACGGATTGTTGGGATTTCCACGAGCAGGGTTTCAATCGACTTATACATCTTGCGTATTTCTTATCTATCCAACTATTTATATACCCTAATTTAATGTAATATCTTTAACTAGAGCGATTTTGGTATTTTTAGATACTTAAAAGGTATATAAATGGAATTAAGGCACTTACGTTACTTTGTCACCGTGGTTGAAGAGCAAAGTATTACCAAGGCAGCAGAAAAATTATGTATTGCTCAGCCGCCTTTGAGTCGCCAAATTCAAAAACTTGAAGAAGAACTGGGGATTACCTTGTTTGAGCGTGGTTCTAGACCCGTGAAAACCACAGAAGCAGGTATGTTCTTTTATGAGCATGCTGTACAGATATTGACGCATACCGCTCAGGCCACAACCATGGCACAGCGAATTAATGCCGTCGATAAAACTGTCCGCATTGGTTATGTCAGTTCGCTTTTATACGCATTATTGCCACAAATTATTTATTTATTTCGACAACGTAACCCAGATATTCATGTTGAACTCATAGAATGTGGTACACGCGATCAGATTGAAGCCTTAAAAACCGGTCGAATCGATATTGGTTTTGGACGACTTCGATTAACTGATCCGTCCATTAAACGTATTTTATTAAGAAAAGAAGCGCTACGTTTAGCTATTCATAAAAATCATCATTTGGCTGAATTTAAAGACAAAGGCATTTATCTTTCTCAAATTTTAGATGAACCCATTTTTGCCTATCCAACGACACCGAAACCGAATTTTTCCACGCTCATTCAATCGATATTTACCGAATTAGGACTTGTACCTAAACATTTAACCGAAGTGCGTGAAATTCATATGGCTTTGGGCTTAGTGGCGTCGGGAGAGGGCATTTCCTTGATTCCTGAAAGTGCCAGTGATATTGGCATGAAAAATTTGATGTACATCCCAATCTTAGATTTGGAAGCCTATAGTCCAATCTCTTTGTCGGTACGCAATATGGATCATAGTAATTACATTCCAAAGATACTGGATTGCATTCGTGAAGTCTTCGTTGAAGAAAATATCGACTTACGCGCTATCGATGCAGATGCATAACTAATCAAGGTTTCATGGTCGATGTAACACAAGATCCACTATTCAGATGATAGGGTCTTATGGAATATCAATCACTTCAGCCCAAAGCATCCTGATAAATACAAGATTGTGCTATTTCAAAAACCTTTTCATCTTCAATATTTAATTGATCGTATTGCTGCATTTTTTGAATCATCCATTCAAAGTCTGAAGTTTGTGGCGCTTGGGTCTTGCCAAAATTTTGAATGATGCTTTTGATCCGATGAAAAGCCTCGACGTGAATCTGCTCAGAACAATCAAAACGGATGATGTGATATTGCTTTAACAAAGAAAATATTTCTGAGAAATGTGTTTGTTGAAGTAGATCGTTTTGTGCTTTTTGGATGGCAAGATTGATCGCCTTTAAGGTATTGGGATGTTTTTCTGCCCAATCATGAGTAAAAGCCAAAACCTTATCTGGTATAGGCTTAATAATATCTTGGCTATTGACGATGATACGACTATAGCCTTGTATTTCAGCTTGCGTATTCCACGGCTCTCCGACACAGAATCCATCAATTCGTTGCGTTGATATTGCTTCCACCATATAAGGCGGTGGTAGAGTTGAAAAGGTCTGCGTTTGAGCGAGTTCTGTGTCGGCAAGTGCCAACCATTCTCTTAAAATATAATGATGAATCGAATGCTGAAAAACATGCGCCAACTGAATCTTTTGATTCTGCTTTATCGCAGATACGATTTTCTCTGCTGAATTAATTGGTAGATCTAATGCATGGATCTTTAATTCATAGTAGAGCTTTTGACTCAGACTAATATAAGCGCAATTGGTACTGAGCGTTAGTGAGGTTTGTAAGGGGATGCCGAGATGGTCTTTGCCCGTCACAGACGCAGGCAGCATGGCCGATAAACAGTGTGCTGCATCTAAAAAACCAAAAGCTAGACGGTCACGTAAACTTGCCCAAGACGGTTCTTGAGTTAGTGTGACATTCAAGCCTTGTTCAGCAAAATACCCTTGATGTTCTGCCCAGAGCAAAGCAACACAGTCAAGTAAAGGAATATAGCCCAATTGAATATCAGTTTTTTCAAGCTTTTGCATGGTTTATTCCTTAAATTGAGACTGTAACAGCGCTTGCGCATCAAGCAGTCGGCGCGCCATTTCACCCATCGTCATACGGTGACTCATGGCATTTTTTCTCAGCAAATTAAATGCTTGATCTTCGGTTAAACCATGCATTTGTATTAAAAGCACTTTGGCTTTTTCAATATCTTTTCGATCGGCCAATTTGCACTTGGTTTCAGCCAAATCATTCAGCAGTTTTTTATGCTTTTTATATTGTTCAATCGAAATTTCTAAAATGCTATTCAAACGTGCAGGGTCAATACCATCGACAATATATGCCGTGACACCCGCATCAATCGCGCTTCGGATGATTTCAAGACTCGAATTTTTAGTGAACAGAACAGTCGGTAAGTCAAATTGGCTGACACAGCTTTCAATGACATCGCGATGTGGATGATCCATATCCAATAAAATCACATCTGCCTGAATATTTTGCAGATATGACATATTTAAATGATCAATCATGAAACTGGCGACCACATCAAAGTCATGTTGAATTAATGAGGCTTGAATAAATTCAGCGCGTTCTTGATCATCATCAATTAGGGCTATTTTTAGTTTTGGCATGCAAACGCTCAGACAGAGCCAAACAAATACGTATTGAGTTTTCTAGGCAATTTAAATGCCAAATTTTAAGACAATACAAAATATAAATCTGCTTCTAAATTTTAGCTTGGTTATATGCACATTTTAAAATTGAACCATTTCCGTGCACTGATCTTGTGCAGGGCTGAACCACGTTTGAACATTCAGCCGCATCTCTATAGGCATATTGACTATCTATTTACCTTAATTCGCTTATTTTCGGATAGATCGGCGCTCAATGCTTAAATATAGAGATGAAATTTTCGATTGAAATAAAAACTTGGCACGTATCGTGCTTAATACTTATTGAGTCAAAGAAGACTCTAAAAATTTGTTAGACGGCCAACGACGTCCGTTCTGATCGACTCTGTTATGTGTTAGCGACATAACCGAGTAATTCATGCGTTCAGTTCAGTCAGGAGAAGGTTATGTCTTCAAATTTAAATGCCAAAAAAGCCACAAAAATAAGTCTATTTAATTTTTCTTCAGCAGCAATGCGGGCCTTCCACATGAGTTGGCTCGCATTCTTTGTTTGCTTCTTTGCATGGTTTGCCTGTGCACCGTTGATGCCAGTGATTGCTGGCGAATTTCACCTCACGAAAGATCAAATTGCCAATATTAATATTGCCGCTGTTGCGATCACGATTTTAGTCCGTCTGATCGTTGGTCCTTTATGTGATAAATATGGCCCGCGTAAAACCTATACAGCTTTATTAATCATCGGCAGTATTCCAGTCTTTGGGGTTGCATCTGCGAGCAGCTATGAATCCTTTCTTTTCTTCCGCTTGCTGATCGGCGCGATTGGCGCAAGCTTCGTCATCACTCAATACCATACAAGCATTATGTTTGCGCCTAATGTGGTGGGTACAGCCAATGCTGCAACAGCAGGCTGGGGCAATGCAGGCGGCGGTGCAACTCAAGCCCTTATGCCTTTACTGCTTGGCGCACTCGTTATGTTTGGTGTAGAGCAAGCGATGGGCTGGCGTATTGCGCTGATTGTACCCGGTGTGATGATGCTGATTGTTGGTGCGCTTTACTGGAAGTTCACACAAGACTGTCCGCAAGGCAACTTTAAAGAACTTCGCGAACAAGGCATCAGTGTTGGCAGTGACAAAAAGGGCGGCTTGGCAATTCTAATGCATGCAGCACGCAATTACCGTGTATGGATTCTATTTGGCGCTTACGCAGCTTGTTTCGGTATTGAAATCTTTATTCACAACATTGTAGCAATGTACTACGTCGACCATTTCAGCTTTGGATTAAAAGAGGCTGGTATGGCAGCAGGTATCTTTGGTTTGCTTGCATTGTTTGCTCGTGCGCTTGGCGGCATTGTTTCGGACAAAGTAGCGACTAAAAAAGGCTTAGATGGCCGTACCAAAGTTCTGTTTGCGATGATTTTGCTAGAAGGTCTGTTTTTAATTCTGTTCTCGCAAATGAGCACGCCAATCTTCGCCATTCTTGCCATGACAGTCTTTGCACTCTTCACCCATATGGCTTGCGGTGCTACCTATGCGCTGGTGCCATTCATTGACCGTGATGCTTTAGGCGGTGTTGCAGGCATTATCGGTGCAGGCGGTAACGTAGGTGCAGTGGCTGCAGGCTTCTTGCTTAAAGGCATGCTGGATATTCAAACCACGCTTATGGTGTTGGGCGGTCTAGTGGTTATCGCTGCAAGCTGTGTACTGATGATCCGCTTCTCTGTAGAGCATAAAGAAAAAGAACAGCGCCTATTTGAACAAGCTGTAAATGAACGAAATTTAGCTGAAGCTCAAAACTAATACTGAAAAGTTGCCTCTAAACATCGCGATTTAGGGGCAAATAAAAAAATCTTGCGGAGAAAGAATATGAAAATCATCATGATTGGACATGGCATGGTTGGCCATAAATTTATCGAATCTGTACTGGAACACGCAGATGATGATGTTGAATTAACCATTTTGGCTGAAGAGCCGCGTTTAGCTTATGACCGTGTGCATTTAACTGAATATTTCAGCGGTAAATCTGCTAAAGATTTAACCCTGTGCCGCAGCGACTTTGCTGATGCATACGGTATAGATTTACGCCTGAGCACCAAAGCGGTTGAAATTGATCAGCGCAATAAAACGGTCACAACCAATCACGGTGATATTCTTTCTTTTGACAAGCTGGTGCTCGCAACAGGTTCATATGCATTTGTGCCGCCAATTCCAGGCAATGAGCGTGAAAACTGCTTTGTGTACCGTACCATTGAAGACTTGGATGCCATCCGTGCCGCAAGCTTGAATGCTAAAACAGGTGTGGTGATCGGCGGCGGTTTATTGGGTCTGGAAGCAGCAAAAGCGCTGCGTGATTTAAACTTAGAAACCCATGTTGTTGAATTTGCACCACGCTTAATGGCAGTTCAGATTGATGATCTAGGCGGTAAAGTTTTACGCTCAAAAATTGAAAATCTAGGTGTTAAAGTCCATACGCAAAAAGCAACATCTTGCATTGAAGACGGTGCAAATACGAAGCATGTAATGAAGTTTGGTGATGGTTCTGAACTGGAAACCGACATCATCTTATTCTCTGCAGGTATCCGCCCACGCGATGAATTAGCGCGCCAAAGCGGTTTAGCCATTGGTGAGCGTGGCGGAATTGCGATTAATGACTATTGCCAAACTTCAAACCCTGACATTTATGCCATTGGTGAATGTGCGCTTTGGCAAAATAAAATTTATGGCCTGGTTGCGCCGGGCTATGACATGGCGCGTATTGCAGCAAAGCATGTGATGGAACAAAACTGCACGCTTTTCGCTGGTGCAGATATGAGCACCAAGCTGAAACTGATGGGAGTTGATGTTGCATCTGTAGGCGATGCGCATGCAATGACACCAAATTCTTTAAGCTATTTCTATGCAGATGAAGCAGCTCAGGTTTATAAAAAAATTGTCGTGAATGCAGAGAAAACTAAGCTGCTAGGTGCAGTATTGGTGGGCTGTGCTAAAGAATACAATGACCTGCTGCAAATGATGCTGAATGGCTTAGACGTTCCTGAAAGCCCAGAAAGCCTAATCATGCCTGGCTATGCACAATCTGCAGGTAAATCGGGCGGAAGCGGTGTCGATCTGCTGCCAGACAGCGCAACGATTTGTTCATGTAACAACGTCTCTAAAGCAGATATTTGTTCAGCCATTGCTGACGGATCGACTTCTTTAGGCGCATTGAAAAAATGCACCAAAGCTGCAACAGCTTGCGGCGGCTGTGCGCCATTAGTCACTCAAGTACTTAAATCGGAGCTTCAGCGTCAAGGTGTAACTGTAAATAACCATTTATGTGAACACTTTGCTTATTCACGCCAAGAGCTCTATCACTTGGTACGTGTGAACGAAATCAAAACCTTTGATGACCTGATTCAACAGCATGGCCATGGTTTAGGTTGTGACATCTGTAAACCGACGGCAGCCAATATCCTAGCGTCATGCTGGAATGACTTTGTACTTAAACCAAGCCATGCGGGCCTGCAAGACAGTAATGACTACTACCTCGGCAATATCCAAAAAGATGGTTCATATTCAGTAGTACCGCGTATGGCTGGCGGTGAAGTTACTCCGGATGGATTAATTGCCGTAGGTCAAATTGCGAAAGAATATGGTCTATATACCAAACTTACAGGCGGTCAGCGTGTTGATATGTTTGGTGCACAAGTGCATCAACTGCCTGAAATCTGGGAAAAATTGATTGCTGCTGGTTTTGAGTCTGGCCATGCCTACGGCAAATCACTGCGTACGGTGAAATCTTGTGTCGGCAGTACTTGGTGCCGTTATGGCGTGGACGATTCAGTCGGCTTGGCGATTTATTTAGAGAACCGCTACAAAGGCCTGCGTTCACCGCACAAACTGAAAATGGCTGTGTCGGGCTGTACCCGTGAATGTGCTGAAGCGCAAAGTAAAGATGTTGGCGTGATTGCGACTGAAAAAGGCTGGAACCTTTATGTATGCGGTAACGGCGGTATGAA
The DNA here is from genome assembly GCF_013420085.1 of Acinetobacter sp. YH12027. Lineage (NCBI taxonomy): Bacteria > Pseudomonadati > Pseudomonadota > Gammaproteobacteria > Moraxellales > Moraxellaceae > Acinetobacter > Acinetobacter sp. YH12027. The sequence continues at coordinate 65,266 of NZ_VOYW01000016.1, read as the reverse complement.
GCCGCGTCACGCAGAGCTTTTGGCATCAGACTTAGATACGCAAACATTGATCAAATACATTGACCGTTTCTTTATGTTCTACATTCAAACAGCAGACCGTTTGCAGCGTACTTCTGTATGGCGCGACAACATGGAAGGCGGTTTAGATTACCTGAAAGATGTCGTTGTGAATGATTCGCTTGGCGTAGCTGCTGAACTTGAACGCCGTATGAGCCATGTTGTGGGTACATATCAAGATGAATGGCGTACTGCTGTAGAAGATCCTGAAGTACGTAAACGCTTTGTGACTTTCGTGAATGCAAAAGCAGAACAGCAAAATGATCCGCATATTCAGTTTGCATCCGTTCGCGGTCAAATCAGACCCAAAACAGAAGCTGAACGCGATACGACACGCATTCCAGTGGTTGAAGCTTAAGAGAATAACGAATTTAAAACTTCTTTTATTTGATTTACATCCTTATTCGGTTTCTCGTTAAAGCGGAAACGAAAGATGGTGAACTAAAAGAAGTTTAAAAAAGGATGAAGAATATGACAATTTTAAAAGAAATGAATGATTTAGACTGGTTTGATGTTTGTGCATTAGAAGATATTACGCCAAATACAGGTGTGGGCGCACTGATTGAAAATCAGCAAATTGCGATATTCCGTGTCGGTGAAGAAAAGCGGGTTTATGCACTGAGCAATCAAGATCCGTTTAGTCAAGCCTATGTTATGTCCCGCGGTATTATTGGTGACTTGCAGGGTGAGCGTGTTGTGGCATCACCCATTTATAAACAGCATTTCAGCCTTGCTACTGGACGCTGCTTAGAAGATAAAGACCAAAAACTCCTGGTTTTTCCAAGCAAAATTGAAAATGGCCGTGTGCTGATTAGTCCAACTGCTCAAAAAACCTATATTACCAATAACGCGCCATCGTCTGAGTTGATGAAACTTGTTTTGGTCGGCAATGGCTTAGCAGGTATGCGTTGCTTAGAAGATCTGCTGGATATGGCGCCAGAGCGTTATGAAATTACGGTCATTGGTGAAGAACCTTGGGGTAATTACAACCGAATTATGCTTTCACCTGTGCTTTCAGGTGATAAAACCATTGAAGATATCATGCTGCATTCACATGCTTGGTATAAAGACAAAAATATCCGTTTTGTAGCAGGTGATGCGGCGGTACGCATAGACCGTCCGCGCAAGCAGGTATACACAGAAAAAGGCTTGGTCATCGATTATGACCGTCTGATTTTAGCAACAGGTTCTAAGCCGTTTATTCCACCAATACCGGGAACTGACTTCAAAGGCGTTTTAAGCTTCCGTGATATTTATGATGTCAACAAAATGCTGGACTACTGCAAAACGAAGAAAAATGCAGTGGTGATTGGCGGCGGTTTATTAGGGCTAGAAGCAGCTTATGGTCTGAAACAGCGTAGCATGAATGTTACGGTATTGCATTTGATGGATCGTATTATGGACCGTCAGCTGGATGAAAAAGCCAGCCTGATGCTGAAATCAGCGATTGAGCAAAAAGGCATTCGGATTTTGACTGCAGCGAATACCCAAGAGTTAATTGGGCAAGATAGTCATGTGACGCAATTACGTTTGCAGGATGGCACGGTATTAGCTGCAGATCTTGTCGTGTTTGCAGTTGGTATTCGTCCAAATATTGCATTGGCACAAAGTGCAGAGCTTCGATGCGGACGCGGTGTGATGGTGAATGACACCATGCAAACCTTTGACCCAAGTATATATGCCGTTGGGGAATGTATTGAACACCGCAGTCAAACCTTTGGTCTGGTTGAACCGCTTTGGGGACAGGCTTTCATTTGTGCATCACATTTGGCTGAACATGGCAGCTTAACCTTCAAAGCGCCTATGGTTCCGACGCAGTTAAAAGTCAGCGGCTGTGACGTATTTTCAGCAGGAAACTTTGAACCGCAGGATGATTTTGAAGACATCATTTTGAATGATGAAAAGCGTCAAATTTATAAACGCATTATTATTCAAAAAGATAGAGTGATTGGCGCTGTGCTGTTTGGTGATACAGAAGACGGTGCGTGGTATGCAGAATTGATTTCAGATCAAACTCCAATTTCAAGTATCCGAAACAAATTGCTGTTTGGTAAGGATTTTGCATTAAAGAAAGCAGGGTAACGGAATCGCCCTGATAAAAAAAGATACAAGATTTAAATCGTCATTGGATACGCAATAACGTCATCCGCTGTTGTTTAAGGCAGGATTGCAGATGAATAGTCATGTATTTGCAATACATCTGTTAGAAGCCGGTAATGGACGAGTTCAGCGGATGACAATGGTTTTGCCTACTTTTCCCGAAAGAAAAGTAGGTCGAACCGAATGTTGACCTTTAAATATAAATGTAAATGAAAAGACACCGATTCGAGCGTGTTAAGTGTTTAAAAAAGTTTGGAAAAGGAGCCAGCAGAAGTGAATAGCATCCCGATAGTGGAACTGCATAGCTCCACAGAAAATAAAATTAAAACAACGCAAACCACTTGTCCATATTGCGGTGTCGGCTGCGGCGTGAGCGCAACAGTTGAACAGACAGCTTTAGGGCAAAAAGTGAGCGTGACTGGCGATGCGAACCATCCATCAAACTATGGCAAGCTGTGCATTAAAGGCAGTAACTTAGCCGATACGATTGGATTAGAAACACGTGTTTTACAGCCGATGCTTGGGCGTCAAACATCACCATTTCATACTCGTCAGGCTACAGATTGGAACACAGCAACAGCACTGATTGCCGAAAAATTTCAGCAATGTATAGATCTTTACGGACGTGAAAGCATCGCTTTTTATGTGTCGGGCCAACTGCTGACGGAGGATTACTATGCCGTTAACAAATTTGTCAAAGGCTATTTAGGTACTGCAAATATTGACACCAATTCACGGCTTTGCATGTCATCGGCTGTGGCGGCACATAAGCGTGCATTTGGTGAAGACCTTGTACCAGCAAGCTATGAAGACTTTGAGCATACAGATATGGTGGTGCTGGTCGGATCCAATACAGCATGGTGCCATCCCGTGCTGTATCAGCGCATTATGAAAGCCAAAGAAGAACGTGATTTGTTCGTGGTGGTCATTGATCCGCGCTTTACCAGTACCTGTGAGGCTGCAGATTTGCATTTGCCAATTTTACCGGGGCAAGATGTCGCACTGTTCAACGGTTTGCTGCAGTATTTAGTACAAAATAATCATAGTGATGTAGATTTTATCACCAAACATACTCAAGGTTTGGCGCAAGCGCTGGAGCAAAGTACAACAGAAGCTTCTATGACAGCAGTTGCTGAGCGTACAGGTATTTCTTTAGAAAAATTACAGCTATTTTTTGAAAAATTTGCGCAAACTGACAAAGTTATGACGCTATTTTCGATGGGGGTTAATCAGTCTTCGCGCGGTGTAGACAAAGCCAACAGTATTATTAACTGCCATCTGCTGACTGGCAAAATCGGAAAATTAGGCGCAGCGCCATTTTCTATGACAGGTCAACCAAACGCGATGGGCGGCCGCGAGGTTGGCGGTTTAGCCAATATGCTGGCTGCGCACTTAGATGTCGATAACACGGCGCATCAGGCATTAGTACAAGCGTTTTGGCAAAGTCCATTTATTGCCAATAAAGCGGGATTAAAAGCGGTTGATCTGTTTCAGGCGGTCGAAAGCGGGAAAATCAAAGCCATTTGGATTATGGCTACTAATCCTGTAGTTAGCTTGCCAGATGCAGATCAAGTCAAACGTGCTTTAGAACAATGCGAGTTTGTAGTGGTGTCGGATATTTGCAAAGACACAGACACAGCAATATATGCAGATGTGCTTTTACCTGCATTGGGCTGGGGTGAAAAAGACGGAACCGTTACCAATTCTGAACGCCGTATTTCACGTCAAACTGCTTTTTTAGATGCGCCGGGTGAAGCCAGAGCAGACTGGTGGTCTATTGCACAAGTTGCGAAAAAGATGGGTTATAGCGGTTTTGACTACAGCAGCAGCTATGACATATTTATTGAGCATACCAAATTATCTGCTTATCAAAATGCACCTTTAGATCAACGCGATACAACAGAGTCTTTTCGCTACTTTAACTTGCAGGGTTTAAGTAAGTTATCTGCACAAGATTATGCTGAATTAAAGCCCGTGCAATGGCCAGTTTGGCAGTTAGATCAGAGCGCTGATGCAGTCAGCCGTTTGTTTGCAGCAGGCCAATTCAGCCATGCCGATGCCAAAGCTAAGTTTGTCGCAACAACCGCTATTGACCCTTTGAACAAGATTTGCGGCGAATATCCGCTGGTTTTAAATACTGGCCGTATCCGTGACCAATGGCACACCATGAGCCGTACGGGTTTATCTGCAAATTTGAGTACACATATCGCCGAACCATTTTGTGAAATACACCCGCAAGATGCACTGAAGTTTGGTGTTAAAGATGGTGAACTGGTTGAGGTGAAATCTAACTGGGGCTTATGTATTTTACGTGCACAGGTCAGCAGTCAAATTCGACGCGGTCAAATCTTTGCGCCAATTCATTGGAATGACCAAGTCGCATCGGATGCGCGTATAGGCAAAGTGGTGAATCCTGTGGTCGATGCACTATCTGGTGAGCCTGAATTTAAACATACACCTGTATTTGTACAGCCGTTTTATACACAGTGGCAAGGTGTACTGTATGTACGTGACGGCTTTGAGCAAATGGTGCAAAACACCATTCAAAACACGGTGTGGTGGACCAAAATTAAAACAGCGAAAGCGACACGTTTTGAGTTGGCGGATCGTAAAAAATTCAGAAACACCGTCCAGCAACTGAAGTCTTTGCTGCCATTTACCGATGAAAGCTTTGAATGGCTGAATTTGGAAGATCAAACTGCCGATTTGAGTCATACCGTGGTGCTGCAAGATGGGCATTTAATTGCCAGTCTATATATTGCGCAACGCTCTATGCTGCCAGACCGTGATTGGATTGCTGGCATGTTTAAGCGTGAACGGCTCAGCGCAATGCACCGCAAAGCGCTTCTGGCAGGTCAGCCGATGAACATGACCAACAGTGCAGGTCCGCTGGTGTGCAGCTGTTTCAAAGTTGGCAAAAATACCATTATCGAAACCATTAAAGAAAAGAATATTAGCCATGAAAAACAAGTCACAGCATGTTTAAAAGCCGGCGGCAATTGCGGTTCGTGCCTATCAGAAATTAGAGGCTTAATTAAAGCCTGTCAGACGGAGTATGCAGAATGATGAAAAAAATCACCAAATCAGTAAGCTATCCAGAAACAGACTTGGTTATTTTGGCGGGCGGTCAAGCCCGCAGAATGAACGGTATAAATAAAGTTTTACAAAAATTTGATGATGAAATTCAGCTCATTAAGATTCATCAGTGTTTAAAGTCACGGGCTGCAAATGTCTGGATTAACAGCCATCGTGACCATTCAATCTATGAATGCATGATTCCTTCAATAAAGCTGTATAAAGATGATGAAGCGGGTTTTTTAGGGCCGTTGATAGGCATGAAAAGCGCGTGGTCACATGTACAGTCGGATTATGTTTTGTTTGTCCCGTGCGATGTGACCTATATCCCGAAGAAAGTGCTTTCGAGATTACATCAGGCTATGCAGCGGGATCCCTTGTGTGAAGTGGCAGTTGTGGAAATTAATGGCAAAGCGCTGTATCCATTTTGTTTGCTGAAACGAAGCAGTCTCACAATGCTGCAAGCCCATCTTGATCAAAAACAGCGCAGTTTGAAGGGGTGTTTCAGTAAAATGCACATGCAAGTTGCACGTTTTCAAAATAATGCACTCTTTTTTCACAGTATTAACTCTCTAGATGAGCTGCAGCAGCACCGTCAGCTGAATTTTCTCTAAAAGCTGTATCTTTTGCGGAGCTTTCATTTTAAATGATGAGCCTAATGTGCTGTTTTTGAACCCAGAGAGAAAATCTACAGCCAATATGAAGCTTTTGAGCATGATATCTAGAGATAAAACAGACTGCTTTTATACCTTTGATAATGGGCTTAACGGCAATTTATATTTTTAATTGCTATTAGTTATTTATAAGTTATTGATTTTGTGTGTCAAAAAAACAAACCAAATCCTCTAAAATAAATATTCAAAAAAGCGCAAAGTTGGAACACTTCTTGCAATTTTTACTGCAAGAAAAGAGGGCGCAAAATTTGTACTGTGCAAAGTCAGGGCAAATGACAACGCCATGGAAGATAAACATGAACAGCATGACACAATTACAGCCAGTGACCATTTTTAAGGATCAGTTTGGCCGTGAAAAACGAAAGTTGCGCATTTCAGTGACAGACCGCTGTAATTTTAAATGTGTCTATTGTATGCCTGAACACCCTGAATGGATGAAAAAGCATAATCTTCTCAGTTTTGAATCACTTTACAATTTTTGTGAGTTTATGGTGCTGCGCGGGATTGATCAGATCCGGATCACGGGCGGCGAACCTCTCATACGTCAAGGCGTTGTGCATTTTATTGAACGTCTGCAACAGCTGAGAAAGCTAGGCCTTAAACGTATATCCATGACCACCAATGGACATTATCTGAAACAATATGCACAGGCCCTAAAACAAGCTGGCTTAGATGGCATAAATATCAGTTTAGACAGTTTGGATGAAGCGCAATTTTTTCAGCTGACGCAAAAACAATTACAGCCAGTATTAGAAGGGATTGAAGCGGCTAAGCAAGCGGGCTTTGACATTAAGATTAATACAGTTTTGATTAGAGGTCTGAATGATCAGCAGATTATTCCTTTAACTTATTGGGCACAGCAGCAGCGTTTTGAGCTGCGCTTCATTGAGTTCATGCCTTTAGACGGTGATCAAAACTGGACTAAAGATTCCGTTGTCACTGAACAAGAAATATTAACGACATTGAAAACCGTTTTTGAGGTGAACATCTTGTGTGGGCAAGGTGCGTCACCAGCCAGATCTTACTTAATCAACGGCTTGCCTCTAGGTATTATTTCAACCATCAGCAATTCTTTTTGCGGCAGCTGCGACCGTCTAAGAATGAATGCGCAAGGCGAGTTTTTTAACTGCCTGTTTGCCCGAAAAGGTTTAAATCTCAGCCATGAAATTCAACAGCTGAAAAGCAGTAAAACAACAGAGTTAATGCCGCTCGATGCAATGGCTTTGCAGCAAAAATTAGGCAGTTATATTTGGCAGAAGGAGCAAGGCTTTCATGCCATAACAGCTCAATCCAGTCCATCTAGAAAAATCAGCATGCATATGATTGGAGGTTAAAGATGACTCATATCACCATCAAAATAGAATCTTTTGGCGCTATTGAACGCCTGCTGCCAGAGAATTTGAGTCTGACTTGCTTGGCACAGCAGTCGATTGCAGAGGTTTTGCAGCAAGTTACAGATCAATTTCCGGAGTCGTTCAGCATGCTTGAACGCTGCGCATGCGCTATGGGAGAAGACATTGTGCCAAGGCAAACCGCATTGATGCAGGACAGTACCGTTGTGCTGTTGTCACCTGTGGCGGGAGGCTGAATATGGAGCTCAAGCATATTTCACGCATACAAGACACGGTATTCAGCCAAGCCGATTTTGACAGCATTAAGGCATTTCCTGAATGCGGCGGTATAGGTGTATTTATAGGCGCGGTGCGTAATCACCATGAAGGCAAAGCGGTAAAAGCTTTGAAATATACCGCTTATGCGCCTGTGGCTGAAAAAATGATCCGGCAAATTGAGCAGGAAATTCAAGCCAAATACGGCGTGTCATATGTACGGGTTGTACACCGTATTGGTGCGCTGCAGGTCGGTGATACTGCCATTATCGCCATGGCCTATGCGCCGCACCGACGTGAGGCTTTTGCGGCCTGTGAAGAGGCCGTAGAGCGGGTGAAGCATGAAGTGCCGGTGTGGAAAGAAGAGTTTTATATGGACGGCAGCAGCCAATATGTAGAGGGTTGCTGTATTCGTAAGGATCACGCGCCTGAAGTGGCAGATCACGAAACGAAGCATGCTCATGTTCATAGCGAGTCATGCGAACATTCACATCAAAATAGCCAGACCATGCATTTGAACGCCAATATTTACCAATGGCATTTATAAAACCCAAAATTCAATATTTTCAATATTACAGCTGAAAATGAACAAAATAAGGATAAAGCAATGAAAAATGTGGGCATGAAAGCGGAAAGTTACCGTACAGCCATTGCAACTGGAATACTGCATGCACCGCCACATTGCATTGAACTGCTGCGTAATGGCAATACAGAAAAAGGCGATGCGCTGAAAACCGCACGGATTGCAGGTATATTGGGCGCAAAACGCACGGATGAACTCATTCCGCTGTGTCATCCGCTGCCGATCTACCGTGCAGATGTCGAATATGAATTATTTGAGGCGCATGTCGAAATCAGTGCTGTGGTCGAAACCATTGGCCCAACGGGTGTGGAAATGGAAGCATTAACTGCGGTCAGTCTTGCCGGTTTAACGCTGTATGATATGCTTAAACCGCACTGTGAGCCTGAAGATTTATGCCTAGATCAGGTGAAACTGCAAAAGAAAAAAGGCGGTAAATCACATTTTACCCGTGTATTGAAAGAAAGCTTATCGGCGTCGATTATTGTGCTTTCAGATACGGTTGCTGCCGGTAAAAAATCAGATACTACAGGGCAAAATGTCCTCGAAATTTTAGAAGAAGCAAACTTCAGCAACATCAGCTATCAAGTGATACCGGACAGTCCTGAACAGCTTTTGGCTCTTATTGAACAGCATAAGACGCAATATCCGCTGATTTTGACCGTGGGCGGTACGGGTTTAGGGCCAAAAGATTTAACTGTAGAAACGATACAGCCGCTGTTAAAACGTGAAATTCCGGGTTTGATGGAGGCTTCACGCAGTTTTGGTCAAAAACGCACGCCTTATGCTGCGCTTAGCCGTGGTGTTGCGGGCTATATAGATAACAGCCTTGTCATTACATTGCCGGGCAGCAGACAAGGCGCAAAAGAATCACTTATTGCCATTTTACCTGCCTTGGTACATCTATTTGATGTGCAGAAGAATATTCCGCATGTAGGAGGCTATCAATGAACCAAGCTGTATTGCATACAGGCTGCGGTGCTGAGGCTGGACTGATTTCAGTTGACGAGGCTCTTGCGCTGATTCAGACACATACGCAAAGTTTGGCACATGAAACTTTGGAACTTCAACACGCTTTAGGCCGTTATTTGGCGGCAGATGTGCATTCACAAATTCAGCTGCCCTTATTTGCTCAAAGCGCTGTAGACGGCTATGCCATTTGCGCGGCGGGTGAAATTAAAGCAGGTACGCAATTTGAGCTCATTGGAGAAATCCGCGCAGGGCAAACGGCTGAAACTATTTTAAAAGCAGGCCAAGCTGTCCGTATATTTACTGGCGCGCCGATTCCTGAAGGCACGACTACAGTAGCGCGGCAAGAAATTGTGAAAGCGGATGCACAGCAAATTGAATTGACTTCAGTTTTAAATAAGCATGCGGATATTCGTGATGCAGGTGAGGAATTCTCAGTCGGACAATGTTTGGCTGTCCGTGGTCAAAAGCTAACGGTTGGGGCAATTGCAGCACTGAGCATGGCAGGTATTTCTCATTGTGAGGTCTACGCTTACCCTAAAGTTGCGGTGGTCATTACAGGTGATGAAGTTGCACAAAATATAGAAGATTATCGTGCAGGTAAAATATTTGATGCCAATGCGCCGCTGATTTTAGTATGGTTTCAGTCGCAGCACGTCCAAGTTGAAGTGATTCATATTGCAGATGAAAAACAGGCGGTTTTAGATTTATTCAACCGTTTAAAAGACAGCTTTGATTTAATTTTAACGACTGGCGGCGTATCTGTCGGTGATTATGATTTTGTTCGGCCGGCAGCCTTGGACATCGGTTTTCAGCAAATTTTCTGGAAAGTGAAACAAAAACCCGGCAAACCGATGCTGTTTGCACAATACTTACGTCCTGACAGCAGTTCCTGTTATTTACTCGGACTGCCGGGCAACCCCGCTGCAGTCTATGTCGGCATGCAAATTTATACAGATAGATTATTGAAAGCCCTACAAGGTCAAACACCTGCGCTGGACTGGTTCAGCGCAGTCATGACACATGACCTAAAAGCAGATGCACGTGAGCGGTTTTTAAGAATGTCGGCGCACTTTGATAAGCAAGGCAAGCTTCAACTAACCAGCCTGTCTAAACAGCAGTCGCATATGTTGAGCAATTTAATGCAAGCCAATTGCATTGTTCGGATTCCTGCAGGGCAGTCTGTGCAAGCAGGACAAATTCTTCAAGGCGTATTTATTCAGCATTAGGAGTTTGCTATGCGATTCAAATTTATTTTAGCAGTAGGACTGAGCTTCATTGCTGGCGCATCTCAGGCGGAAATAGTCAAAATTTATGCTGCAGCCAGTTTAAGCAATGCTATCAGCGATATTGCAAAGCAATATCAGGCACAGAATCCAAACATCAAAATTGTACCGGTATTTGGCGCGTCATCTGCTTTAGCCAAACAGATTGAAGCCGGTGCGCCAAGTGATTTGTATTTTTCAGCAGATGTGGACTGGATGAATTATTTGGTGCAAAAACAGAAAATACCTGCAAAGCAAGTATTCAACATGCTAAGCAATGATTTGGTGCTGATTACGCCTAAAGCGGTGAATATGCAATTTAAAGCCGTGCCGCAGTTTAATTTTGCCAAGGCATTCAAAGGTCACTTATGTACAGGGCAAATGGAGTCTGTACCTGCTGGAAAATATGCCAAACAAAGCCTAACCAAGTTGGGCTGGCTATCAAGTTTGAATGGAAGGATTGTCGGGACAGATGATGTACGATCGGCTTTGGCTTTTGTCGAACGAGGTGAGTGCCAAGCGGGGATTGTTTATCGTACCGATGCGATGATCAGTTCTAAAGTTAAAATAGCCGGGATTTTTCCAAACCATACCCATCAACCGATCATTTATCCATTGGCTTTAACACATCAAGGCGCAGCTAAACCTGAGGCCGTGAAGTTTTACCGTTATCTTAAAGACCATGCGCAAAGCAAAATGCTGTTTAAGAATTATGGCTTTGGTGTGAAGGGCTAAAGCATGCTAAGCCCTGAAGAGTGGAGCGCCTTGTATCTGTCGGCTAAGGTTGCCATTTGCGCCACTGTATTTTGCTTACCATTTGCTATAGGGCTGGCATGGGTTTTGGCGCGCTATGAGTTTCATTTAAAATTTTTGGTCGAAGCACTTTTACAAATGCCAATGGTGCTGCCGCCGGTGGTTCTAGGATATTTGCTATTGGTGCTGTTTGGTTCAAATGGCTGGATCGGCAAGATGCTAATTGAATGGGGAATTCAGCTGGTTTTTAATTGGAAAGGCGCCGTTTTAGCATCGATGATTGTGTCATTTCCGCTGATTGTGCAGCCGATCCGTTTGTCTTTTCAAATGATCAATCAACAGCTTGAGCAGGTTGCAGGCTCACTAGGCGCACATCCTTTACGGGTATTTGTCTCAATCAGCCTGCCGCTGGCTTTACCAGGGATTTTAATTGGCAGCATTTTAGGCTTTAGCCGAAGTCTAGGTGAGTTTGGCGCAACCATTACCTTTGTGGGTAATATTCCTGATGAAACCCGAACCATTCCAATTGCTATCTATTCGCTGATACAGCAGCCAAATGGTGAAGAGGCCGCAATGCGTTTAGTGATCCTTTCATTGCTGGCGGCTTTTGGCGCATTGATTGCCAATTATTATATTTTACAGCGCTATCAGCGAAAACTCGGAGCCGGCCATGCTTCAGTGTGATTTTCAGTTTCAATATGCAGATTTTCAATTGCAGGCTCGGCTGCAGATGCAGGATCAGCTGCTGGGCATTATGGGGCCATCAGGCAGCGGCAAATCTACGCTGCTGAAAAGTTTGGCCGGTCTGCTGCAGCCCCAGCAAGGTTATATATCGCTGAATCAGCGTGAAGTGTTTAACATAGCGCAGAATATTAACGTGCCGATGCATAAACGCCGTATTGCGCTGATTTTTCAAAAAGCATGGCTTTTCCCGCATATGAATGTGCAGCAAAATCTGCAATATGCAGAGAACTTAGCTGCTCAGGAAAATGCACAATTTCAGTTTCAGCAAGTAGCGGATCTGCTTGAGTTGAAGCCACTGCTCAAACGGCGGGCACATGAACTATCTGGCGGAGAGGCGCAGCGTGTTTCCATAGGCCGGGCATTGCTGTCACAGCCTGATCTACTGCTGTTAGATGAACCGCTGACAGGACTTGACCGCAGGCTGAAAGATCAAATATTGCCATTTTTAAACACGGTGAAAGAACAGTCGGCGCTGCCGATGATATATGTCACGCATCATAGTGATGAGTTAGATTATTTAAAAGCCCATATTTTGCATCTAGAAAATGGTCAAATAAGTTTTTAAATAAATATAAATTATATAAGTAATAACAGTGAATTAGATGAAAAAATGGTATTAAGATGCATCTTAAAGTTTTGATTAGAACTATGAAAAACTCATTTTCTAGATTAAATTGTTACAAAACAAGGGAGAACACAGCGTTTTCCCTTTTTTATTCCTAATGATCTTGGAAATAATGATTTGTACGACTGAACGTGCAGACAGGGAATCTAATCGATGCATGATGATAGCTTAGCCACACATAAATCAACTGCAAAACTGGGTGCAGGGCTATCTAATCGGCATATCACGATGATCAGTATTGGTGGTGTAATTGGTGCTGGACTGTTTGTTGGGTCATCTGCTGCTATCGCAAAAGCCGGGCCAGCCGCTGTTCTTGCATATATTATTACCAGTATATTGGTTTTTTTAGTCATGCGAATGTTGGGGGAGATGGCAGTAGCTCAACCTGACACAGGCTCATTTTCAACCTATGCAAGAAAAGCCATAGGGCCATGGGCTGGCTTTACTATCGGATGGTTATATTGGTGGTTTTGGGTTTTAGTTATTCCTATTGAAGCAATTGCCGGTGCAGAAATTTTGCATGCATGGTTTCCATCAATATCCAGTGCTGTATTTGCAACATTCTTCATTGTGCTTCTCAGTTTAGCCAACTTTTTTAGTACTCGAAGTTTTGGTGAGTTTGAATTTTGGTTTTCTCTGATAAAAGTCTTGGCTATTGTGATTTTTATCGCCATTGGACTCACCGCAATATTTGGATTTTGGCCCTTAGCACCTGACGTGAGTGGTGTAGAAAATCTGTTCAAAAATGATGGATTTATGCCAAATGGCCTGGGTGGTGTACTTTCAGCAATATTGATTTCAGCATTTTCATTCTTTGGTGTAGAAATACTATCGATCGCTGCAGCAGAATCAAAAGATCCTGAACAAAAAATTAAACGTGCAACCAATTTAGTATTGTATCGGGTCATCTTATTTTTTGTGGTTTCAATTTTTATAACGGTTGCACTGGTAGATTGGCGTTCACCGCAATTACAACAATTAGGCACCTTCCAATATGTCTTGGTCAGTTTAAATGTCCCTCAATCAAAATTGATTATTGATAGTGTGGTATTTATTGCAGTTGCAAGTTGTATGAATGCCGCACTTTATAGTTCATCAAGGATGCTATTTTCATTGGGGACACGTAAAGAAGCACCTCAATGGGTCACATCTATTAATGCCTCTGGTGTACCTGCTATTGCTGTATTTGCATCGTCTGTAGTGGGCTTAATTTGCTGTGCAGTCAATTATTTATTTCCAGGCCAAGTATTTGGATTTTTACTGTCTACAACAGGTTCAATTGCCTTATTGGTTTATTTAGTGATTGCATTTTCACAGCTTAAATTGAGAACACAAATCGAAAAAAATGGAACTGAGGTTGCGTTTAAAATGTGGCTATTTCCATGGCTGACATGGGCAGTCATTTTGGTGATCTTAAGTGTGCTGATCTATATGTTTTTATCTCCAGCCTACAGTTATGAAACTTCATTATCTTTAGGTGTTACGACATTGGTGGTTCTCTGCGGCTTAGTTGTGACAAGAAAATCTAGAGTAAAGAATGATTCCGAACTGAATTAAAAATAAAGGTTTCGCCGATAAAAATCGTAATCATGAACCAATGGATTGTCTTTAGCATGTGCCGTGTCAGGGGATTAAAGCGAATGCCTTACGTTATATCTCTATGGCAATCCATTTTTAAGACAAATTCAAAGATTCACTTGACCTTCGACCGACTCCAAGCTTTATAATCGTTAAAATTTTCTTGATTGATGCAATATGCGTTCTGCGACATGGATAACAGTCTTAGTTGGATTGTTCATGTTCCAAAGCCTTTGGAACGTGGCAGCCGCTTTCTGTGTGCATGAAGAGCAAACTCAAGTTGTTCAAAGCTATCATTTTGGTCATCATCAAAATATCTTATGCGTTAGCAATGAAACCGATCCACAGCATTCGTTGCATCAAGCATCTGATGAATCCAGTAGCAAACCAGTCAAAAATATCGCTAACGATCTGCAACTTGGTGAAGATCATCAAGACCATTTGCCGTCTATGACGCATTTGATTGTACAAAATCAACAATCGATTCTTTTTATTGCACATCAGGCCTTTGAATATTCGCCAAAATTTGTTTGGAAGAATCTTTATCAAGCACCTGATCTCTTACTGCAAACACCTCCTCCTGTTTATGCCCCGCTAATGGCGGGGTAGCCTAAAACATTCCCGCCACTTTTATTAATAAATGAGTGGGAAAAATCATGTCTTTATATTTTACGGCGTTTATACGTCTAGGCTTAGCTGTCGGTATTTCGACGGCCTTACAAAGTACTTTTGCGCAAAATGTTAGTAGTTTTGAATCGGCATTTGCCAAAGTACAAAATTACCAAGCACAAACAGATATTTGGCAACAACAACAGCAAATCTCAGATTTTAATGTGCGCCAAAGCAAGCTCTGGCAGAACCCAAGCCTATCGATTGAACAAAATGGTTTTGGTAACAATCAAGATCAAGAGCTCAGTATCGGAATCAGCCAGCCAATGGATGTATTCGGTCAGCGTAAAATCAATCAAGCACTCGCGAGTACCTCTGCACAGCAAATACAGTTGCAACAGCAAATTTGGAATGCGCAAAGTCAGTTGATTGCGAAGTTTGCATGGTCACAGCTAGCCATCGCTCAAAATGAGCAATCGATTTACGCTACACAGCTCAAACTCAGTAAATCTAATTTGGACAGCGCGCAAAAACGCTATCAGGCAGGCAGTATTGCTTTGGTGGATGTAGAGCGCGCTCAAATTGAAGCTTTGGAAATACAGCGTCTATACCAACAGGCGCTTTTAAAACAGCAAACTGTGGCGCGTCAGCTTTCTAATTTATGGGGTGAAACTACGTCGCAAATTGCGTTGAATAACAGCGTTACGCCTTGGCCTGAACAGAGCCAAAGTTTAGTTGAGCGTAATTTATCGGAAGGTTGGCTACAAAAATTGTATGCCTTGAATGTTCAGCAGGCAAATCAGCAAATTGAACATTTAAAAGTACAGGCACGTCCAAACCCAACCCTAAATATGGGCATGTCACGTACCAAGTCTCCAACAGACGCCACTGATACGGCTTTGGTGCTTGGTGTGGATATTCCGCTGAATATTTTTAACCGCCAGCAATATGCCATTCCGATGGCGCAAAAACAGCAAATTTTATTAAATCATCAGCAACAGCGCGAGTTAAAACAGCAAGTTTTGGACATCGCCAACAGCATTCACCAGCTTAAAGGTCTGCGTATGCAGTTTGATGCCACAGGCAATCAGATTGGTTTGGCTGAAAAGGTTCAAAACCGAACTTTGCAAGGTTTTCAGGCAGGTAAATTTGCTATTACAGACGTACAGCAAACCACAAAACAACTCCAAGACCTTCGACTTAGCCAAATGCAAATTTTGGCGCAGGCTTGGCAGAGCGCACTCAGTGCTGAAGCCTTAAGTATCGGCACCAGTTATGAAGAAATCAGCCGTTCAGATGCTTATAGCCAACTCAATAAAAAAGCCATTGAAGCATCCCAAACCCTCATCAACAGCGCATCAGCACAATAAGGCAGTTAATCACATGAAAATTAAACAAGATGGAAAAATTTCACAGCTTTTGATGATTGCAGTTTTGATTGGCTTAACGCTGATGCTGTGTACTGCTATTTGGTTAAGTACAAACAAATCCGATGCGGATAAAACTGAGCATGAAGGAGAGCATAACGAGGCTAATAATAGTGATGCTGAAGCAGAACATGCAGAAGAAGGTGAACTACAACTTACCGCTCAGCAAATGGTGGAACAAGGAATTAAAATGGCAACCGCGGAAAATGGTCTGGTCGAAAATATTATTCAATTGCCGGGTAAATTGGCCGTGAATACAGATCAACAGGCACATATTTCCCCAAACTTCAGCGGTCATGTCGAGCAAGTCAATGTAGCACTCGGTCAAACTGTACAAAAAGGGCAAACCTTAGCTGTGCTGTCAGTGCCTGAATTGATTGATCAGCAAGCCAATTTACGTATGGCAGAAGCCAATCTAGATTTAGCCCGTCAAGATTATCAACGTGAGCAAAAGCTGTGGTCTCAAGGGATTTCTGCTAAACAAGACTTTCAGCGTGCTGAAAATGCCTATCGTCAGGCTCAAATTAGCGTACAGTCAGCACAATCGCGGTTGCAAGCTTTAGGTGTAAATGGCAGTCAAAATGGACGTTTTATCATTCGTGCGCCTATTGCAGGTGTAATCAGTCAAAAAGATATTGTTGTAGGTGAAAATGTGCAATTGGCAGATCAATTGTTCACCATCGAACAACTAAAAGATTTGTGGCTGGAATTTCATTTGCCAAATCAATATTCAGGCCAGCTGCAAGCAGGTCAAAACGTCTCTTTCAAAATCAATGGCTCAGATCAGCTCTATAGCGCAGAGGTACAAAGCCTGACTTCACAGGCAGATGTGCAAACTGGACGCTTAGTGGTACGTGCCAAATTAAAACAACAATCTGTTGAGCTTCGCCCAAATGTGATGGTCAATGTGCTATTGGCTGATTCGGGCACTAAAAAAGCATTACGGGTGCAAAAGTCTGCCGTACAAAGCATAGAGGGAAAAGACAGTATTTTTATTGTCGAATCTGAGCAAAAAGGCCAAGTGCATTTAAAAGCACAAGCGCTAAAACTTGGACAAGCATCCAGTGATGGGCAATGGCTAGAAGTGCTTTCAGGTCTTGAAGCAGGGCAAAAGTATATTTCCCAAGGCAGTTTTTTACTGAAATCTGAACTGGAAAAAGACGAGGCTGGCCATGAACACTAATTCAGAGAACCCGAACACAGATTTACCAAAGCCAGAAGGTCTATTCGAACGCATTATTCAGTTTTCAATTCAAAATGCAATTTGGGTGATGCTGTTTGTCTGCACATGGATTGCCGTCGGGATTTACAGTTATCAAAAACTGCCGATTGATGCAGTACCTGATATTACCAACACCCAAGTGCAAATTAATACGCAGGCCAATGGCTTTACAGCGTTAGAAGTTGAACAGCGGATTACTTATCCGATTGAAAATGCGATGGCAGGTATTCCAGATTTGGAGCTGACCCGCTCAATTTCACGTTATGGGCTATCACAAGTCACCATTGTATTTAAAGATGGTACGGATATTTACTGGGCACGTCAGCAAATTAATCAGCGGGTACAGGAAGTACAGTCGTCATTGCCTGCTCAAGTTTCTCCGACGATGTCGCCAGTTTCGACAGGTTTGGGCGAGATTTATCAATGGGTGCTTAAAGCTGAACCCAATGCCAAAAAAGCAGATGGCACGGCATATAGCGCGATGGATTTGCGTGAAATTCAAGATTGGATTGTGCGTCCGCAATTACAGCGTGTACAAGGTGTTGCCGAGGTCAACAGTATTGGTGGTTTTAATAAAACCTATGTGGTTTCACCTGATTTAAACCGCATGCAACAGCTGAATCTGTCATTAGAACAATTACAGCAAGCACTCACGGAAAATAATGAAAACCGTGGTGCAGGTTTTATTGAGGAAAATGGTCAGCAGTTAACAGTTCGAGTGCCGGGAACCTTAAACACCATTTCAGATATTGAAAACACCATGATTGACAGCCCCAACGGCAGTCCAATTCGGGTGGGTGATATTGCACAAGTATCGATAGGGAATGATTTGCGCACAGGTGGTGCAACCTATAATGGGGAAGAAACTGTTTTAGGTATTGCTATGATGGCCATGGGACAAAATAGCCGAACTGTCTCGAAAGCTGTAGATGCCAAAATTAAAGACATTCAAGCCAGCTTACCCAAAGGGGTAAAGATTGAAACAGTGTATGACCGTACCACATTGGTAGAGAAAGCCATTAAAACCGTTCAAAAGAACTTGGTTGAAGGCGCAATTCTAGTCATCATCATTTTATTTATCTTTTTAGGTAATATCCGTGCCGCCTTAATTACAGCCTGCATTATTCCACTATCAATGCTGTTTACCTTAACCGGCATGGCACAAAAGAATATCAGCGCGAATTTGATGAGCTTAGGTGCGCTGGATTTTGGGATTATTGTTGATGGTGCAGTGGTGATTGTTGAAAACTGTATACGACGTTTAGCCCATGCACAGCAAATATTGAAACGTCCATTAACGCAAAATGAACGCTTTAAAGAAGTCTTTTTGGCTGCACGTCAGGCACGCCGTCCGCTGATATTTGGACAATTAATTATTTTAGTGGTGTATTTGCCAATTTTTGCTTTAAGCGGTGTAGAAGCAAAAATGTTCCATCCGATGGCATTAACTGTGGTATTGGCACTTGTGGCGGCGATCATTCTGTCTATTACATTTGTACCTGCAGCTGTAGCGCTTTGGGTAAAAGGTGAAATTAAAGAAACAGAAAGCCGTTGGATGACTTGGCTGAAAAAGCAGTATCTTCAAATTTTAAATACAGCCTTTCATTACAAGGCTGTGGTGATGACTTTTGCACTGTGTTTACTGCTCATTACTGGGCTTTTAAGCACTAAAATTGGCAGTGAGTTTGCACCACAGCTGAGTGAAGGTGATTTTGCAGTTCAACTGATGCGCTCTCCTAGCACTGGTTTAGAAGAATCATTAAGAATGCAGGAAAACGCTGAGAAACTGCTGTTGAAAAAATTCCCAGAGATTCAGGCTGTATTTGCTCGTACAGGTACGGCAGAAGTAGCAACCGATGTAATGCCTCCGAACATTTCCGATGGTTATATCATGCTCAAACCACGTAATGAATGGCCAAACCCTAAAGAAAGTGTGGATGAACTGCGTGGCCGTATGGTGGCTTATGTGGCTACAATTCCAGGTAATAACAGTGAGTTTTCCCAACCTATTGAACTGCGCTTTAATGAGTTGATCTCAGGTGTGCGTAGTGATGTGGGCGTCAAAATATTTGGCGATGATATGCAAGTGCTCAACACAGAAGCCACTAAGATCGCCAAAATTATGCAGCAAGTTGCGGGGAGCAGCGCCGTAAAAGTTGAACAAACTTCAGGTTTACCTTTATTAAATATTGAAATAGATAAGGCTTTGGCTGCGCAATATGGTTTAAACGTTAAATCTATACAGGATACTGTGGCAGCCAGTGTCGGTGGACAAAGTGTAGGGGAGATTTTAGAAGGTGATCGCCGTTTTGATTTTGTTATTCGTTTAAATGATCAAGATCGTAATGTAAGTACGATTTCACAACTACCGTTAAAGTTGCCAAATGGTGGCAGTATTGTACTCTCAAATGTTGCCACAGTCTCTAATGTAGATGGGATCAATCAAGTCAGCCGTGAGAATGGTAAACGCCGTATTGTAGTGACTGCCAATGTTGAAGGCCGTGATTTAGGTTCTTTTGTGGCGGATATGCAGACTCAGCTGAAACAATATGCATTACCAAGCGGTTATTGGATTGAATATGGCGGTCAATTTGAAAACCTTGCATCTGCCAAAGCAAGAATGCAAATTGTCATTCCTTTAGCACTACTGACCATCTTTATTTTATTAATGGCAGTATTTCATAATGTGAAAGAAAGTCTGCTGGTCTTTACTGGCGTACCCTTTGCCTTAACGGGCGGTGTACTGTTTCTTTGGTTTAGGGATATTCCACTTTCGATGTCGGCCGGTATAGGTTTTATTGCGCTCTCAGGCGTTGCTGTGCTGAATGGTCTAGTCATGCTGACCTTTATTAAAGAGCTGAGGGACAAATATCTATTACATGAAGCCGTATGGCAGGGTGCTGTACTTCGATTACGCCCAGTACTGATGACCGCCAGTGTTGCCTCTTTAGGTTTTGTACCAATGGCTTTGGCAACAGGTACAGGTGCAGAAGTACAACGGCCTTTAGCGACTGTGGTGATTGGCGGTATTCTTTCTTCCACCTTGCTGACCTTGGTGCTATTGCCTGTGCTTTACCGCTGGCTTAATACATCTCGATCTAAATAACATAGACTAATAAATCTAGATTAAAACGATATTGCATTACCCCATACGGTTCATTCATTAGACAGAATGGATCGTATGGACTCAGAATCCAATCAATATTTAAAATCAGCAAATCAGCAAAAGCCGATACTCACCTGCATTTTCAACAGGTGCGCGGTGCACACAAGGCAAAACTGGCTGTGTAGGATGATCAACCGCCAAACGCCATAGATGACCATTGCCAAGATTTACAGGCACAGCATTGTCTTTGAGCTGATAATGTAAATCAAAAAAATATTCCGCTAAAAAGTCATCAAATTCTGAGACAGGACCATCGTATAAAGCTTTGAGTTGCTCTCGTATTTCAGGAATTAAGATTTTTTGTGTGACTTGATCATTTGGCACAATATCACTGGAAGCACCATAATATGTACATAAAAAGGTATCGGTAGCGATAGGTGATCGATCGACATGAAGAGAATAAACATCAGTTGAGATGAAATCGAATTCATCATCTCGTTCATAACATTTGAGCAAATTAAGCGAGGGTGATGCACCAAATGCTGTTAATTGTTGCATGTCATTTAAAATAATTTCTCTGGCTAAATGACCTTGCGCTGAAAGCGTTAATTTCTTCAGATCATCTATGGAAACTTCAGTAATATTTTCAATCAGTTCTAGTTTTTCGACTATTTCTTTAAAGTCGCCTTGTAAGTTGCGTTGCCAGCAAAGCGCATTCATTTGACCTTCGAAATGACTATGAATCAATTCAGAAAATGTAGTGACTACACCAATTTGAGGATGCTGGGAAAAAGTATTGCTCATAATAGGGATCAATTTAAATCTGAGGCGAAGATACTGCGTACAAGGAAGTGCTAGAAGGATAAGCAGTTTTATTTTATCTTACACCATAAACTGCTATACAAAATTATTCGAGCATAGGCATTCATCGTTACGCTTTCTGTTTGGCTTTTTGGCGTAAGACATACAAATATAAGCTTTCTACTTTTTCACGTGCCCAAGGTGTAGTACGTAAGAATCGTAGTGATGATTTAACGCTTGGATCTATGCAAAAACATCTAATTTCAATTTTGCGACTTAAGCCTTCAAAACCACCGTAGTAATCCAATAATTCATCCAAGATGTCAGCAAGTTTTTTGCCGTGTAAAGGGTCATTGGAGGTGCTCATATTAGATCAATCATATTTTGGGAGACCATTATTATAACCTGAGCGAGTTGAAAAATGAGAGGGTTTGAATTTAAACATCAGGAACGTCAGATTCGCCAATTGATAAGATTCTGATTTCGGCATAACGTATATTATGTTCATTAGCGTACTCGGCATCGTGAATGATAATTTTACAGATTCACGATGTCGAGCTGTGGCAACGGATGCGTTGTGTAGGCCACAGTCTTGGATATGCTATTTAACATAATATACATTATACGAAATAGTATAATTAAGACTTTGATATTTAATATTTTTTAATTTATTGGTGCTTAAATCTTTCATCTGTGTAACAAACTTGATTTGTTGCTCTTACACATCAAACATATTTTGTGCCGCCAAGATCCTACGCAATACTGACAATATTATTTGTCCTGCTACAATCCTCAGACAAGAAAAAAGCCATAACAACGATTGCTATGGCTAATTCACATTAATTTCTATATTTAAATCAGCCTACTGTTTACCTGATTTTTGATTTATGAAGATTTAATTTCTTTACTGCTAAATGCTTTTGTTTTTTGCTCTATTTGATCCGGCTTTAAAAATGACGACGCAATAATCGCAATCACTGCAAAGCCTGAAATATAGGCAATAATTAAATTGGGGCTTCCATCACCAATACTCAACAATTTCGTCGCGATTAATGGAGCTAAACCACCACCTAGCACGCCTGCAAATTGAACTGAGATTGAAATACCGCTATAACGTATTTCTGCTGGAAATTGGCGTGAAAATAACTGTGACTGCGGCGCATACATCAAAGGAAAAACTACGCCAATACCAATCACAATGGCCGTCCAAACCAATACAGGATCCTTGGTATTTAACATTGCAAAAAATGGATAGCTGTATAAAGCCAGTACGCATAAACCAAATCTGAACATGTTTTTTTGCCCAACTTTATCAGACAAATGCCCAAAAATTGGCGTAATGACCATGATGACCGCAGCACCACAAATCGTTGCAAACAAAATGTCTTGTCTAGGAATATTTAGCTGTGTGGTTGTATAGGCTAAAGCAAATGTCGATGCTAAATAGAACCAAGCATTTTCAGCAGCTCGAGATAAAATAATCGTAATCAACTGCTTAGGATGATTTTTAAACACTTGTTTTGCTGGAACTTTAATTGTTTCGGTTTGAGCTTTAACTTTTTCAAAGTCTGGTGACTCAGGCACTTTCACTCGAATATACCAACCTACAGCCAGTAAAATAATGCTGGCTAAAAATGGCAGACGCCAACCCCAGCTAAATAGTGCTTCTTCAGGCAACATTGAGACTAAGCCTAAAGCTACCGAAGCGAGCAATAAACCACCACCTGTACTGGCTTGCGGTAAACTTCCCCAAAAGCCTTTTTTACCCGCTGGCGCATGCTCTACCGCCATGAGGACTGCTCCGCCCCATTCTCCACCCATGGCCATGCCCTGTATAAATCTTAATATAATTAAACAGACCGTTGCCCAATAACCAATGGTTTCAAATGTCGGTAACAACCCAATCATCACCGTTGGAATACCCATCAACATTAATGTGACCAATAACATTGATTTACGACCGATTTTATCGCCGAAATGACCAAAAACAATTCCACCAAGTGGTCGACCAATAAAGCCAACAGCATAAGTGGCAAATGCTGCCAATACGCCAGTTAATGGATCAAGATTTGGAAAGAAAAGTCGATTGAAAATGAGTGCTGCGGCAGCACCATAGATAAAAAAGTCATACCATTCGATGGTTGTACCCACCATGCTGGAAATACCTGCTAAACGATGCGAAGACTTAGCTGGTGGAGCTGTGTTTCCCTGTACATTTTGCATTGTTATCTTCCTTATTCTGCAAGATATTTCTATGTTGCATTTTCACGATGCTTGATTTGTGTGATGATTTTCTTCATGAAAATCAATATTTTTAGATCTTATATATGTTTAATTTACGCTGAGTCACTTGTTCATATTGAATAAGAAATTGAATATGAATATTACCCAAGTGTTTGAACCGTGAATGTTTTTAAATTACTGATTAAATAGATATTTCCTCCATTATTTTATCTAAGGTCGGACTAGACTGTTGCCACTTTGGCTGTTTGTCTTTATCCACAATTAATGCGCGCACACCTTCGACAATATCGCCATGTTGAAACCAAACGTCTTGTAAATGTCGTTCAATTTGCATGCATTGCTTCAGTGAAAGACCACGACCTAAATGCTGGAGTTGTAAACTGATTCTTTTCGCGATTGGAGATCGTTGTTCCAAGGTATTGCGTATTTTTAGCGCCCACACTTGAGCATCATTATGCTGTTCATTTTCAAGACTATTTTCAATGGCATCAATGCTCTCAAAACCAAAATGCTTACGAATTAAATCTGCATTTTGACTAAGTTCACTTTCCGCTGGTCGAGTAATATATTTCGCAATCAATTGTTCAATATTTTCCTTGCTGAGTTGCTTGGAATTTCTTAATTCTTCTTCTAATTGAACAAGTTGCTCACTCGGAACATGGTAGTCAATCAAATCTAGATACAACGCATCGCTAGCACTGATTTGATCGCCTGTAGTTGCCATGTACACACCAATATCATCTAAACGTGATAAAAAGTGTGTCGCAGCCACATCTGGGAAAAATCCAATGGCAGTTTCAGGCATGGCAAATCTAGATTTTTCGCTGCTGATAAGCACATGACATGCTTGGGCCAAGCCAAATCCACCGCCAAGTACATAGCCATCAAGTATGACAATAATGGGTTTTTCATACGCACGAATGGTATTCAGCATTTCATACTCAGCTTGAAAATAAGCTTGATGATCTTCTTTACCATTCATATAACTATCATAGAGATAACGAATATCGCCACCTGCACAAAATGCTTTAGGACTATTTGAGCGAATAAGTACAGCATGAATATTAGTTTGATCAGCCCATAGTGCTAATTGCTGTTGAATCCCTTGAATCATTTCCAAAGACAAGGCATTTAAACTTGCCACGCGATCTAAACTGATTTGGCCTAAATGTCCATGTTCTTCAATCATTAAGTTATTTGTACTCATATCCATATAATCCTTTTTTATTTTTAATTGTTTTTAAAATTGGCTTGGCGCTTTTCAACAAATGCTTGCATGCCTTCTTTTTGGTCTTGAGTTGCAAAAATCGAATGGAATGTTCTACGTTCAAAGCGTAAACCTTCTTGCAAACTGACTTCAAATGCACGGTTAATTGACTCTTTGATCATCATGGTTGCCACTACAGATTTTTCGGCTATTTTTTTAGCAGCATTTAAGGTCTTTTCGACTAACTCCTCTTTAGGGAAGACTTGAGCAACTAAACCACTCTGCTCTGCTTCTACTGCGCCCATTTGTCTGGCAGTCAGACACATTTCCATGGCTTTGGCCTTACCAATAGCAAGCGTTAAACGCTGTGTCCCACCTATCCCCGGGATTACACCCAAAGTTACTTCTGGTAAACCAAATTTTGCATTATCGGCACAGTAAATAAAGTCGCACATGAGTGCTAACTCACAGCCTCCACCTAACGCATAACCACTGACAGCTGCGATTAGAGGTTTACGGCGCTGAGCAATTCGATCTGCCAGATGAAAAAAATCATCCAAATAAATATTTGGGAAACTCAGTTCAGCCATTTCTTTAATATCTGCACCAGCGGCAAAGGCTTTTTCTGAACCTGTAATAACCATACAGCCAATGGAAGAATCTCTGTCTAAATCATCTAAGGCCAAATTAAGGTCTTGAATTAATGTGCTATTTAATGCATTTAAGGCCTGAGGACGATTTAAAGTAATAAGTCCAACACCATTGTTCTTTTCAAGCAGAATCGTTTCAAATTGCATGTGAGATCCCTATATATGTTCAATATTCATGAGTAGGCTTCATATCTGAAGCCTTTTCATTTAAATGTCTTAATGACAACGTTATAAGCTGCGGGCAATTACTAAACGTTGGATATCACTCGTACCTTCATAGATTTGGCAAATACGTGCATCACGATAAATACGCTCTATCGGGAAATCTTTGAGATAGCCATAACCACCAAAGACTTGTAATGCTGCGGAGCAAACACGCTCAGCCATTTCAGATGAAAAAAGCTTGGCCATAGACGCTTCATTTAAACAAGGCTGTCCTGCTTCTTTTAAACGTGCCGCGTGATAGACCAATTGGCGTGCGGCCTCTATTTCTGTTGCCATACTTGCCAATCGGAACGCAACTGCCTGATGTTCAAAAATTGGTTTACCAAAAGTAATACGCTCTTTGGCATATCGGGTTGCTTCTTCTAATGCTGCACGTGCAAGACCAACTGCTTGCGCCGCTATACCAATACGACCGCCTTCTAGATTTGATAAGGCGATTTTCAAACCTTCACCTTCTTTTCCTAACATTAGGCTTTCATGCACTCGCACGTCTGTGAGTGCGATTTGACAGGTATCTGAGGCATGTAATCCAAGCTTTTCTTCAGTACGAATCACTTCATAACCGGGTGTTTCTCTTGGGACAATAAAAGCACTCAGGCCTTTTTTCCCTGCACTCGGATCAGTCACAGCGAAGACAATAATGACCCCTGCATTGTGTCCCGAGGTAATAAACTGCTTAGCACCATTAATCACCCATTCATTTCCATCTTTGACTGCACGAGTTTTAATGGCAGCAGCATCTGAACCTGTATGCGGCTCAGTTAATGCAAATGCACCGATCATTTTGCCCTGGGCTAAAGGCACTAAATATTTCTGCTTTTGTTCTTCTGTGCCAAATTTAGCAATAGGAACACAGCCTACCGAGTTATGTACACTCATAATGGTTGAGGTTGCCCCATCGGCCGCGGCAATCTCTTCTAAAGCCATAACATAGGCAAGATTACCTGTATCTGAACCACCCCATTCATCTGATACCAACATACCCAATAAACCCAGTTCCCCCATCTGCGCTAATGCCGCTTTGGGAAAGGTTCCGTGTTTATCCCATTCAGCTGCTTGAGGTTTAATTTGTTCCTGTGCGAAACTGCGTGCCATGTCCTGAATTAATAATTGTTCTTCGGTAAATTGCATCTTATCTTCCTGTACATCAATCAATTGCTTTCATCCACTTTGAAAATGACTAAAACTGAATGAAAGCTTGATTTGGATCCTGATTGTTCGGCATAAATTTAGGGTTAATCGTTACGTCATTTAACTTGCATGCTGCGTGGATTGTTTCGCAATCTCTTGATTTCTTAATAAGAAACGCTGAATTTTTCCACTTGGAGTCTTCGGCAGTTCTTGAACAAACTCCACCAATCGTGGATAAGCATGTGCGGATAAGCGCTTTTTCACAAATTGCCCCAGCTGCTCTGCTAATTCTTCGGACGCTGTGACATGCTCAGCTAAAATTACAAAAGCTTTTACGATTTCTGTCCGATCTGGATCAGGTACACCAATGACCGCAGCTTCAATCACTGCATCATGCTCAAGTAAAGCGCTTTCTACATCGAATGGCCCGATACGATAACCTGATGTGGTAATCACATCATCATTACGACCAACGAAGCTCATACTGCCATCTGCGTGTAATTCTGCGGTATCACCAGTGAGGTAATAATGCTTTACAAAGGGTGACTTACGACTTTCTTTATAGCCACCAAACCACATCATCGGTGATTGACTAATATCGACAGCCAGTACTCCTGGCGTTCCTGCAGGTAGCTCTTGCCCTTGTTCATCAACAACCGCCACGCGATATCCCGGACTGGCATAACCTGCGACACCTGCGCGAATATCATGTTGTAAACCATGGTGATTACACACCACCATACCAACTTCAGTCTGACCATAATGGTCAAAGATCGGTGCATCTAAAACTTGTTTAAACCAGCGGAACACTTCAGGGTTAAGCGGCTCACCAGCGCTACTGACGACTCGAAATTTCCCTTTGAGTTTTGCCATTTGTTCAGGATCAGCTGCCATCATCATCCGATACGCTGTCGGTGCGCCTGCAAGGTTCGTCACTTTGTAGTCATCTACTATCTGACAGAGACTATCAATGCTAAAACCACCTTCGTAAAAGAGTGTTGCATGTCCAAGTAAAAGTGGCCCAGTGATTCCATAATACAAACCATAAGCCCAACCTGGATCAGCAATATTCCAAAACGAATCATCTTCACATAGCCCTACCGCATTTTTCATATATTGACCAAAAGCGATCAAAGCTTTAAGCGGGACTTCTAAGGGCTTTGCAGGACCTGTGGTACCTGAAGTAAACATTAAAAGAAATGGATCATTGATGCTCTGTAGGACAATTTCACAATCTGTAGACTGTGCGTTTACTTCATCCCAAAAGTTTAAATCTCCCTGTTGTATCCCTTGACCCGCTGGATCTGCAACAGTAACGATTTGAGGACAATGTGCAACTTCATCTAATTTACTGCGATTACCAACATCACTAATCACCAATTTGCTTTGTGCAAGGTGTAAACGATGTTCAATGGCTTTGGGGCCAAAGGCGGTAAACAGCGGTTGATATACAGCACCTATTCGCCAAGCCCCTAAAATCACCACAAGTAATTCAACTGTACGGGGTAATAAACCCGATACACGATCACCTTTTTGCACACCCTGTGACTTTAAAAAATTGGCAAATTGGCTCGACCACTTTTGCAGCTCTGCAAAGGTATATTGTTCTTTCCATCCATCTTTACCTTGCCAATACAGTGCAACCTTATCTTGATCAATCGTATGACGGTCACAGCATTCATAACATGCATTTAATTGCTCTAAAGAGCCTGATAGCATTTCTTTGGCAGCATGATTTAAGTCAAATGCCTTTGCAACATCTTGATAATTCGACATCTTCTCTACCTTAGTCTCAATTTATTGTTATTCCGACACGAGTGTTTGTATTGTTAGCCATCCCTAGGCTAGATTTAAAAGTTCAATGCGATTATTCAGCGTCCTTAGGTAAGTATTGCTGCACGATGCTGGAAAAATCTAAGTGTGCATTACCTTGTAAACACAACTGTTGATACATCTGCTGAACCAGTCCGCCTAAAATAATTGGCTGTTTGACTTGTCCTGCGGCTTCTACAGCCAATCCTAAATCTTTCAACATCAACTGAGTTGCAAAACCATCGGTATAACCACGTCCCGCAGGTGCATTTGCTGAGATACCCGGCCATGGATTACATACATCCGAACTCCAGCAACGTCCACTCGAACTATTCACCACACCCGCTAAGGCTTGAGGATCAATTCCCAGACGCGCACCGAGTGCCATACCTTCAGCAACGGCTGCCATGGAAATACCAAGAATCAAGTTATTGCAAATTTTCGCAATTTGACCTGCACCCACATCACCACAATGCACAATGTTTTTACCCATGTGGCCCAATACCGCTTTGGTTTTTTCAAAGGTTTGATCATCCGAACCGACCATAAAGGTTAATGTACCTGCCTGAGCACCAATAGTTCCGCCTGAAACAGGTGCATCACAGATTTTTATCTGATGTGCAGCACCCGCCTCGGCTATATCCTTAATGGTTTGCGGATCAATGGTACTGCTATCGATACATAAGCTTCCTGCTTTCATTACCGCCAATACACCATTTTCTCCCAAGTACACCTCTTTGACATGCTTGGCAGCAGGCAACATGCTAATCACGACATCTGCTTGTTTCGCGGCATCTTGTGGGCTTTGGCAAACGATGCCACCTGCTTCAGTAAAATGCTGAATCGCAATTTCGCTTAAGTCGAAACCGTAAACCGTAAAACCTGCTTTGAGTAGGTTTTGAGCCATTTTTCCGCCCATGTTTCCTAAACCGATAAAGGCAATATTCATCCTTGAACTCCTAAATTAACGTAGGTTAATGGTGGTATTCACTTCACCTTTTTCTTGTGTATCTTCGAACCAACGACTGGTGATGGTTTTGGTTTGTGTATAGAACTGAACTGCTTGCTTACCATATGGACCTAAGTCACCCAGTTTTGAACCACGCGATCCTGTAAAGCTAAAGAAAGGTACAGGTACAGGAATTGGAATGTTGATACCCACTTGACCAATATCGATATCGCTTTGGAATGTACGAGCGACTGCACCGCTTTGTGTAAATAGTCCAACACCGTTGCCAAATGGATTGGCATTAATCAATTCAATCGCCTGCTCCAGAGTATCGACATGAATAATGGCTAATACGGGTCCAAAGATCTCTTCGGTATAGATGCGCATATCGGTTGAAACTTGATTAAAAATCGTTGCTCCGACAAAGTTTCCTTGCTCATAGCCAATGACTTGAACATCACGACCATCCAGCAACAGTTCTGCGCCTTGTTCTACACCGCTTTGAATTAAATCCAGTACACGTGCTTTTGCGCGAGGTGAAATAACTGGGCCAATATCGGTATTCGGCTCATGCCCTGCATTGACCTTCAGCGTTTTGGCTTTTTCAACCAGTTCATTGACCCATTCTTTACTTTCACCAACCATGACAGCAACCGACAAAGCCATACAACGCTGACCTGCCGCACCGAATGCTGCACCAACGAGGGCATTTAAAGTTTGTT
This sequence comes from Acinetobacter sp. YH12027, assembly GCF_013420085.1. Classification (NCBI taxonomy): domain Bacteria; kingdom Pseudomonadati; phylum Pseudomonadota; class Gammaproteobacteria; order Moraxellales; family Moraxellaceae; genus Acinetobacter; species Acinetobacter sp. YH12027. Next base: position 35,134 of record NZ_VOYW01000016.1, on the reverse strand, counting down.
CTTTATTGGCATCCGGCATTACCACCACATGGTTTTTGGCCCCCATCATCGACTGCACACGTTTTCCATGCTGTCCTGCAAGGTTATATACATGTGTACCAACGGCTGTAGAGCCTACAAATGAAATGGCCTTAATAGCTTGATGTGTACATAAACGATCAACAACGTCTTTACCACCATGCACTACGTTCAATACGCCTGCTGGAATACCGGCTTCAATCGCAAGTTCTACAAGCATCATGGTCGATAATGGATCTTGTTCAGATGGCTTTAAAACAAAGGTATTTCCACTGACAATCGCCATTGGGAACATCCACAGTGGAATCATCGCAGGAAAGTTAAATGGCGTAATTCCTGCACATACACCCAAAGGTTGCTGCAAGGTATAGGTATCCACACCACGTGCAACACCTTCTATATATTCGCCCATTTGAAGTGTGCCAACCGAACACGCATGCTCAACGACTTCTAAACCACGTTGAATATCACCTTCAGCATCTGCAAGTGTCTTTCCTTGCTCAGCAGTCAGTACGCGGGCAATCTCTTTCATATTGCTACGGATGAGATCTTGTAGCTTCAGCATAATGCGCATACGTGCTTGAACAGGCATTAAGCGCCATGTTTTAAAAGCCTCTTGCGCTGAAGCAATCGCTGCATCCACTTCTTCCATAGTCGCCATTGGAACACGACCCAAAACCTCTTGAGTTGCAGGATTTAGAATGTCTTGCCACTCTGTAGTGTTTGACTCTATAAATTTACCGTTAATTAATAATTTAGCCGTCGCTGACTGAATATTTGACATTGTGTTCATGACCTCTCCATAGGCACTTATTGTTTTGTACTGACTTAGAAAATATCCAAAAGCCTTATATTTATATTTTCCAATTCACTTCAAACTAGCAAAGAAAATTTTGACTACCAATAGAGATTCACGCACGATTGATGTGCAAATATGCACAGGGATGACAATAACAATGAAAGTAGATTGGGATCATTTACAGTATTTTTTGGTTTTGGCTCGTGCGAAAACCCTAACCAATACCGCACGTATTATCGGTGTTGAGCACAGTACAGTTTCTAGACGTATACATGCGCTAGAACTGGCTTTAGGCACGCCATTATTTAAACGTGAAGCCAAAGGTTATGAGCTCACTTTAGAAGGTTTGGCACTGGTTCCTCGGGTAGAACAAATGGAACAGGCATTTTTACAAATCGAAAAACCTAACCAACCTATGCAAGGTCGTGTGCGAATTGGCACACCCGAAGGATTTGGAACAGCATTTTTGACACAGCTCTTGGCAGAATTGTCCAAAAAATACCCTCTACTGACTATTGACCTTATTCCAGTGCCGAAAATGATCAAGCTTTCACATCGTGAAGCAGATATTGTTATTTCAATTGATCGGCCGAAATCCGGCCCCTATATCATTACTCGACTAGCAGACTATTGTTTAAAGATTTATGGCAGTAAAGAATACCTAAAAAACATGCAACCCATTCATACATTAGAAGATTTAAAATCACACACTTTTGTGAACTATATAGATGATCTAGTCTATAGCCCAGAACTGTATTGTTTAGAGCGCTTACCTATTCAGCTCAATGCTAACTTTAGAAGTAGCAGTATTTTGGCACAACAAATTGCCGTGAGTGCGGGTGCAGGATTGGCAATATTGCCCAAATTTTTGGCCGAGGAAAAACCCGAATTAGAACAAGTCTTGGCGCAAGATGTTCGTTTTGTGCATACCTTTTGGATGCTGACCTTAGTCGATTTACAGCATGAGCCGCGCATTAAGCTGGTCTGGGACTTTTTGAGAAAAAGAACCGATCAATATCATAGTTTATTAATGGATTAAGTCAGGATGGCTTCTTCTAAACTATAACTGTTATAGAAATTTAGATGAATGTTGTATCTATGCTTTTAAGTGATATACCCCAATAATCACCTATAACCATTATGGATTTAGAGTACATCTTATGAGCAATCAAGAGCCTAAAAAACCGCAAAAATATGCAGACAGTGAAATTTCAGATAAGGCCTTTAAACGTGCCATTATTTGGTTCTCGATCTATGTGCTTTTATTCTGTATTGGTGTAGCGTTTGTCGTTGGTGCAGATAATTCCTATCTACCTTAAGCGACAGTATTATTCACTTATTGCAACTCGCTATTGCATGAATATCTTACATTTCATGTTTGCTCATGATCAGTTCATAAAGTATTAATCGGATCATTAGGCCAAATAAATTGGTTTAAATTTGAATTTAAAAAAAGCTTGTAAGTCTAGATTTACAAGCTTTTTGCATTTTTAAAGTGATCAATTCACAGCTATAAACTTAATTAGTCATCTTTATCGCTTATGCAGGACTCGGTTTTTTAACTTGGTGCTGAAGATGCGTTTGAATGTATTCACGTAGACCGACATTTTTTCAAAGATATGCTCTGAATAAAACATGTCTTCTACCAAGACTTGCGAACGGTCAAACTCATATAAACCTAATCGTTGTAAAATTTTGGCGTTAATAAACGAAAATTTTTGGCATAAATCGATATATTGCTGATCTTTGTCTTTAAATAGCAGCTTTAACATATTGATTTGATTTAGATCAAAATCAATCGGTTCAACTTTATCCGCCAAGACATGGATTTCAACATCTAAAAATTCAGCGAGCTGTTTTAATTTTTCTAAGTCGATATGTAGATGTGTAATACAAATGATTTTGGAAACTTTCGGATTACATAAGCTATTGATCAAACCAAAATAGAAGTATTCTGCTGGCGATAGTTGTTCTTTATGTAGCTCAATGTAGACATTTAGTCCCGATAAAACATCATCAACTTTAAATGCGCTAAGTTTAGCCTCAGCATGATAATAACGATTTAATATTGCAACATTTTCAGGGCTTTGCGGTGTAGCGTAGATCACCTTCTGATTCAAATTCGCTAAGATAAAGGGTGCAAATAAAAAAGCCGCATTTTCAGCCTTGGCGTGCATATGCTCCTGACAAATACTGACATAGCCCACTTGCTGTACTTGTCGCAAAATTCGACTGCGTAACAGCACCGCTTCTAAATTAGTATGCTGTTGTTGCAGCAGATGCAGCGTTGAATCTGTCAATGGAACATCCACCAGTAAATGTTGTAACAGTTCTAATTCACTGGCTTTAAACATACTCAACTCCCTAACTTCCATACCATTTGACGCCACAAGTGTTGTTGTCAATACACCTTATAAAAAATTCAAGCTTAAAACTAGATACAGTGAATTTGAAAAAACATATAACAGTACAGACTCATCTGTTATAAAAATATAATGCACAATTAATTTTACTGATATATTTATAACAGAATCTTGTCTTGTTGATGACTATGTATAAATCGGAACAGCTTGCTCAGCACCTACGTCAACTGATTGAAAATGGCACTTTAAAAGCGCACGAAAAGCTCCCGTCTTTGCGTGAACAAGTGCAGTTGTCCGGCTTTAGTTTAATCACAGTCATGAATGCTTATCAGGAGTTAGAATCGCGTGGCTTAATCTATGCACGTGAGAAATCTGGCTACTATGTGGCGCAAGGCTTAGTCGAAATAGAGGCTGAACAAACTCAAATCGTGTCCTTAAACACACCGGTTGAAATTAACTCACTAGTATTTAAGTATTTAAAATCAATACAAGATGAAAAAACCATTCCCTTGGGATCAGCTTTTCCAGCTCAAGACATTGTTTTTTCTAAAAAGTTAACCCAAATCATGGGGCAAATTTCCCGAAATTCCAAAAGTTACGATGCCATTGATAATCTTCCACCTGGTAATTTAGCCCTACGTAAGTTAATTGCACAGCGCTATTGCATGCAAGGCATTGCCACAGATCCAGAGGATATTGTGATTACCTCAGGCTGTATGGATGCACTGAATCTTTCCTTACAGGCAATAGCTTCACCGGGTGACTATATTGTGTTACAGCAAAATATTTTCTATGGCGCCTTGCAAGCTGCAGAGCGCTTAGGCCTTAAAGTGGTGACCTTACCTGAACATCCACAAGACGGTTTTGATTTAACCGCATTTGAACATATTTTAAAAACTTATCCCGTCAAGATCTGTTGGCTGATGCTGAATTCGCATAATCCTGTTGGCTTCACAGTGAGTGATGAAATCAAGCAAAAAATTGCCGTGTTATTACACCAATATCATGTGCATTTAATTGAGGACGATGTGTATGAGGAAATGCATTATGCCTCTAAGAAACCTGTTTCAATGAAATATTTTGACCAAAATAATATGGTCTTACATTGCTCTTCTTTTTCTAAAACGTTGGGCGCTGCATTTCGGGTCGGTTGGGTGCATGCGGGTAAATATTCTCAAGCGATTCAACACTTACAGCTTATGAGCACGATTTCCGTTAATACCTTATTGCAAAATGCCTTGGTGGAATTTATTTCAAATTATCATTATGAAAAACATTTAAGGGTCTTAAGAAAAAGTCTACAACAGCATAAATTACAGTTTTACCGTTATTTAGAAAGCCGCCTACCGACTGGATGCAAATTACAATATCATCCAAGTGGTTATTTTCTTTGGTTAAAACTACCGGAAAATGTTGAAAGTATGGCAGTCTATGAAGCCCTAATTCAACAGCAGATTGGCGTTGCTCCAGGCCGTTTATTTAATGTTGCGGAAGCCAAAACTCAATATATCCGTTTAAATTGTTCCTTTGCATGGAAGGATGAGATTCAACAGGCTTTAGATGCCCTCCTTAGTACAATCTCTGCACTTTCCTCAGATCAGACGAATATTTGACAATTTTTATTGTCATTATTATGCTCAAACAGATATTGTTCAAATACATATATTTGTTGTTGAGATAACAACGAATTCATTCAACATTTACCAAAATTCAAAAAACAAATAGGTTAGTTCATGGAAGATCACAAACACAGTCAACGCATACATGCCTTTAGTTCGGATGTACTCACAGATCTAGATGCTGTGGGGATTGCACAGCTCATCAAATCTAAAGAAGCCTCTGTACAGGAAATAACACAAGCGGCCATTGCACGTGCGGAACAAGTCAATCCGTATCTAAATGCCATTGAATTGGACTGTTTTCAGCGTGCTTTAGAGCAAAATCAATATGTTGAACATGGTCTATTTGCGGGCGTCCCTTTTTTCTTTAAAGATAATCTAGATTATCAAGGATTGCCATCACGCCATGGTTCAAAGGCCATAGGTTCAAAACCAGCCGATCGTAATCCTCAAATTAGCCAACAAATCTTAGATCAAGGGTTTGTCGTATTAGGAAAATCTAAGCTCCCTGAATTTGGTCTAAATGCCAGTACCGAATATAAAGATGGCTCAGCCACCTATAACCCTTGGAATCTAAGTTATTCCTGCGGCGCGTCTTCTGGCGGTTCTGCAGCTCTCGTTGCAGCCGGTGTAGTGCCGATTGCCCATGCCAATGATGGCGGTGGTTCGATTCGTATCCCTGCTGCATGCTGCGGTTTGATTGGATTAAAGCCTAGTCGTGGTCGTACTTATGACAGTGAAGCAGCAGGCTCTCTTCCGATTAATATCATCAGTGAAGGTGTCCTAACCCGTAGCATACGCGATACAGCGCATTTCTATGCAGGAATGGAGTCAAGTTATTACAATAAAAAACTGCCACGCATAGGCATGATTCATGGCCCTTCTAAACGTCGACTACGCATCGGTTTAGTCCCGCAATCGATTACAGGGCAAATAGATAGCGAAACAACTGCAACCTTAATGCATAGTGCAGCACTCTTGGAAAAATTAGGCCATCATGTTGAAGAACTTCAGTTACCTTTTGCCTTAAGCTTTGTTGAAGATTTTAGTGAATATTGGGGGATGTTATCCTTTTTACTGAGTACCTTTGGCAAGAAAATCTTTGGCGCTGACTTTAATCCAAAAGAGTTAGATCACTTAACCGTTGGTTTATCGAAGTTGTATAAAAAGAACTTTTATAAAACCCCGCTATTTCTGTATCGATTAAAGAAAATGCAGCAACAATATCGTGAAATCTTTAAGCATTATGACGTTTTGCTATCGCCTGTACTTGCACATACCACACCTAAAATTGGCTATTTGTCACCTCAATTACCGTTTGACCAGTTATTTGAGCGTATACAGAACTATGTGACATTTACACCTATCCAAAATGTGGTGGGTGCGCCGGGTATGTCGATTCCTATGGGAGAAACGCAAAACGACGGACTACCGATCAGTATGCAAATTTCAGCCGATGTCGGTGATGAAAAAACCTTGATCGAACTAGCGTATGAAATTGAAGAAGCTCAGCCATGGCGACGTATTCAAGATATGCCTCGTACTGCTTAACAACTCAATCAAAGATTTAAAAAAAGGGAGCTGATTGGCTCCCTTTTTTATTTTTAAATCCGCAGAATAAGGCTTTTTAAGGGATCACTGTATTTGAATACAAGATGCTTAATTAAAATGATACGTCAGTCCTGCATATACCGCCCGACCTTCACCCGGTGTTAAACGAGCAGGATCTTTGCCGGCATCGTTATAACCCGGTGTGACGGTAGATGCATATTTTTTATTAGCTATATTTCTGAAATCCAACCACGCCATATACTGTTTTTGCGGTTGTATATAACCGAACGATGCTCCCCAAATTTGCCAATCTTTTGTATAGACACTATTGGCATAGTCAGTTGCGACCTTTGCGGCATAAAGTGTATTGACCGCAGCATAAAAGCCTAAAGGATGTTCGTATTTAAGTTCAGCCTGATAGATATGTTTAGGTATTCCTGCAAGCTCATTTTTTCCAAATACCGCATCATTTTTATAGTGAAAATCATTCAAGGTATAGGCTTGTTTTAGTTGAACTTGTCCATATGTATCATTTTGCCAAAGTGAACTGTTTAAACCGACTTCAATCCCTTGATGGATGGTGTCTGAAGCATTTGATTCAGCAATAATCTTTTTAGGCTCTGATTGGATTTCAACGGCCAATAGTTCATTTTTAACCTGTGAATAGTAATATGCAATATTCCACTCACCCAGTGCATGTTGACCAAGCCCACCTAGTTCAAGAGTGTTCGCTGTCTGACTATTCAAATGTATCGGAGCACTTTGGCGTCCCGTTGCTGCGCCACTTTCGTCGGGGAACTTTTGATCCGAACCCCAAATTAAAGCCCAAGGATGTGGTGCTTCTAAGCTTCGACTGACATTGGCAAAGAGCTGAGTTTCAGGTTGGATTTGATATCGAAAACCAAGCGATGGCAGGACATTCCATTCACGAATATTTTCTTTATGACTTTGCACAGGCCATGTCACTTCACTTTCACGATGGGTGTACGCCAATGCAACTCGACTATCGAGCCAAAACTGTGGGTGTAGTGCCAAGGCATTGGCATAATGTAAAACATAGTCACCACCTTGGTAGGTGTAATGCCGCGTTTCTGTACCCGCAGCATAGGCGCCTTGCGCAACACGCAAACGTTCAACGACCTGACCAACTGGCAAATGCGTAGTACTACGAAAACCTAAAGTATTTTGGCTTTCATGCCCCCACAAGATTCGGTCAAATTGGTAGTTAAATAAGGTACTGATATCATCATAGTCAACATCAGTACTATACAACCCTTCTTGCAAATCCATCGGATAATGATGATAGGCCAGACCCAACTGTAAACGATCGCCCGAGTCCAAAGTCATATTGGTTTTATTCGCCAACCAAAGACTTCCCGGCTGCGGACGATTGTTTTTTAGCGAGATATTTAGGGCTACTGCTTGTTTTGGATTTTGTTCAATCTGTTGTTGGGTTAGACGTCCCGGCGTTTGGTGTTCAGTCTCTCGGTAACGCAGATAAAAACGTGTATCTAGGTTAGGGTTTATTTGATATCCCACATTGGCCGATATACCTTTGCTATGGCTTGAGGAATGATCTTGATAACCATCATCATCACTTTGTGTTAATGAAACATAATAGTCTAAGTCACCGATTTGTTGTCCTGAGCTGATTTCACTTTTTTGATAACCGTGGCTACCCATTTCATGATGCACTGACAGTTTTGCTGCATTATTTCCGGTTGGGCTGGTATAATTAATTAGACCACCCAAGCTTAATGCGCCACGTGTTAAACCATTAGCCCCTCGTAAAACCTCTATATGGTCTACCCACAGCGGCTCAAGCAGTTCATAAGGTGTTCCTCCTGGCCCTGTAAATGGCAAATCATCTAAGGTTACATACAACCCTGAAGCATGCGCCCCCGGTGCACGATTGATCCCCGAGCCACGTATCGACAGTTTCACCCCTTCATTTCCTGAAGATGCCGCGTAAATCCCCGGTTGATTTTTAAATAAATCAGCATTTGTTCGCTTCGGTATATCTTGAATGTCTGCTGCAACGATCGCATTGGTTGCACCATTTACTTTGGTTAGTGCTTTTTTTATTTGTTCATCCATTGAACTTTGTTCAACGTTGATGATAATTTCAGGTAATACATTGCTATCTGCAACACTATATGGTGCCATCGCGGTGAGCATCATCAGGCTTAAAAGCTTAAGTGACGTGTTGTTATATTTGGAAAATTGAGGGACATCCATGATTGCGTCTTCTAAGTGAAACGAAATTGACGGCAAGGATTGTAGTGTGTTTTATCGTCATGTATGTATCAAAATATTTCAAAATTCATGATTTTTATCAATATCCTTCTTCGTATTTTTATATTCAAATGATTTGTTAAATGAAATAAAACAGATAATTATATTTTTTAGTCAAAAATAAAAGTTTCTAAATAAGATAAAAGCCCTCAATCGATAAAGATCAAGGGCATGTATGGATTGAGAGCACGCATTGAAAGATTGTCGGAAAGTCAGATGTCAAAACCTGAACATACTTTCAATCACGCTCTCGTTAAATTGATATTGAAATTTCTAAGGCAATTTAAATTAAACAATTCTCTGTAACGGCATTAGAAGTTGTACATCGCGACCGCATTGATTCGGTTATCTTCACCCTTAGTACTGCCATTTGGCGCAGCACCAAAAGCTTCACGTTCACCATAGACATATTCCAGACCTAAACTAATCGGCTTAACAGGGCTGTAAAATACATTTGCCCATGCTTGCCACAAGTTTTTATTGGCCTTGGTTTTATCGACTAATGAATTGACATAATCTGCATTATTATCTGCTTTCATATAACCATAGCCCAATGTTCCGCGCCATTGTGTTGAAATTTGTTGAGTTAAACCTACTGTAATCGAGTCAAATTCATTGGTTGCGATGATGTCTTTATCCGCATTAGTGACAAAGCCTTGGTTGGTCCATGACACAAAACTACTGTCGCCTTTGACATGGTAATAATCCGCCTTGAGCACTGTTTTATCCGTCAAATCTAGTTTTGCGCCCAGACCAAGCCCCCATGCGGTTTCTGTATCCGTATCCGTTTTCTTTTCAGCACCCATCGCACGTGCGCTCAACATGAGTGTATCTGTCATTTTATGGTTTAAACGCGCTGTTAATGCAGGCAAACGCATATTTGAGCTGTCATCCTTAGAATCTTCTGCGGCAAGTACTAGATTTGTCTCAGGACTAAATTTGTGACTATAGCGAACTTGCGGTGTACGTTTAACAGCACCACCGACATAGCCCAATGCATCAATGGTTTCAGGCATATAATCAGGTACAGCAAAGTTAGACCATGTTTGCCCCACCAACCAATCACCATAGGTCAAATAGGCATGACGAATCCGCAGTCCATCATTCGCACCCAAAAAGTCGACTTCAATTTTACCGCCTACATCGCCCACTTGAGTCGGCGTTTTAAAGTCTAGTCCTAAACGTGTGGCAGCAAGTGTTGCTTTTAAACGATCTGAACTTTCAGCATTCCCTTCTAGCGGAACACTATTCATTTGGTTATACAGGCGAGATAAGCTGCCGCCTTCTGCCTGATAAGATGCATCTGCACGCACATTGCCATACAAGTTAAACTCAGCGCCCGATTTGGTATTTAAACTCAGGCTCGGTGTTTGAGTCGTTTTTTGAGTCTGTGCAGCAACTACAGGTCGTTGTTTTACATCTTTGATTTCACTCGACAAGGTGTTTTGTTGTTGAACATATTGCTGCATCATGGCTTTTAACGCTTTGACTTCTTCACGCAACTGTTCAACTTCAGCCTCGCTGACTGCCGCATGTGTCCACATGGGGAACACAGCTGCACAAGCCAGTAGCATCGGTTTAATTTTAAAGGTTTTTTTGACTAAATTTAGCTTTTGAGTTTTCATCCTGACCTCGATTTGGGCGATGCCCTTTCCTTATTTTTTGTCACAATTCCCACTAGCCCTCATGCTGTGCATCAGGCCTGGAAACTAAAATTTTGGGGTAATGTTAAATCTTTAAATACCGGCTTAATTCGCTGGATTTTTAATGGCTTGTGTATTGATCTTTCGTGATTGACCTTGAGTAGATGCCTCTACTGACGCTTGCAAATTCACCATAAAGATCGCTAAAGCAGCAATGACACCGGGAATGGCTATCACCAAGAAGTTCATTTGATGCGGCAAATTCATGGTTAACAGTGCCCCTGTAAGCACAGGTCCAACGATTGCACCAATTCGTCCAATACCCGATGCCCAGCCCATACCTGTAGAACGTACCGTGGTTGGGTAGTATTGTGCGACAAAGGTATAAAGTAGGATTTGCGAACCGATGGTAGCTGCGCCTGCTACAGCAATTAAGGTATACAGAACCATTTGCGGACTGTTAAAGCCCAGTAAGATTAAAGCCAATGCGCCACACATGAACATGATGCTTAGTACTTTCTTGATATGGAATCGGTCTGCCAAAGCACCACCACCAATAGCACCTACCATTCCACCAATATTCAGTGCAAAGAGGAAAATCATACTTGCACCTAGCGAATAGCCAGCTTGAATCATCAATTTTGGTAACCAACTTCCAAGTGCATAAACCATCAATAAGCACATGAAAAATGCAATCCAGAACATGAACGTACTGAAACTACGGCCTTGTTGAAATAATGCTTTTAACGGAGCGTTGTCTTCTTCAGAAACCTCATTGAGTACAAATTGAGTATCTGTTGTGAGGACTTGTTCAGGGGCAATTTTTGAGACAATCGTTCGAGTCGTATCTGTTTGATGCTTTGAGGTTAAATACATCAATGACTCAGGGAGGAATTTCCAGATTAAAGGCAATGCAAGACATGGAATAATCGCAATATAAAACATGATTTTCCAGCCATATACAGGCACTAACCAAGCTCCCAATAATGCTGAAGCCATACCACCAATGGCATAACCACTAAACATCAGTGCAACCAAGGTACTACGTATACGTTTTGGTGCGTATTCTGTCATTAACGCCACAACGTTCGGCATAACGCCACCGATGCCTAGACCGGCAAGAAAGCGTAAAATACCAAACTCGACTGGCGTACTTGCAAAAGCGCCGCAGAAGGTAAAACCACTAAAAATACTGACACAGATCATAATGGTTTTTTTACGACCAATTTTATCGGACAGTGTGCCAAAACACATGGCACCAAACATCATGCCAAATAAAGCCGTACTTGCCAGTAAGCCGGCTTGTACCGCAGATAATGACCACTCTTGCATCAACAACGGTAAGGCAACGCCATAGATCACCAAGTCATAACCATCAAAAATAATAATCAAAAGACACCAAATTAAAACACCCCAATGAAATGGCGTAAATTTGGCTTCATCAACCAAGGTATTAATATTAATTTTCTGGTTTTGCATAGCCCACCTCCTAATTGTGAAGCTTGTAAAATTCGCTTTTCACAATGAATAAGTCGGTGCTTAATGTCCAAAACCGATTAGGCATGTTTGTATACCTAAAAAGTTGAATACAAATTAATCCCTTGATTCCGCTTTATTTAAATAGATCTTTTCATAAGTGCAGTTCATCTGAACGTCTAGCGACAGCATACTCAAAACACAGCACGATCATATGGAATCGCTTCTAAATCATACACTTGATAAACACTATCAAATAAACCACGAATATCTTCGCTTTCATCCATATTACGCACAGCCATAAATACAGGGCTAATCGCGGCTTCATCTAAGATCGGAACAAAGGTTAAATGTGTTAATTGCACACTTTGGGCACTCATTGGGGTGATACAAACCCCTTCGTTCGCTGCAACAAAGCCTAGTGCCAGTTGTAATTCACGTACTTCACGTACTTTTTTAGGTTCCAGACCATACTCTGAAAATATGCCACGCACTTGGGTCGAAAAGTTTGGTTTGTTGTGATTTGGATAAAAAATCAATTGCTGATCGATCAGATCTGCAAGATATATACCTTCCTTTTTTTGTGCCAAAGGATGACTAGCGTGTAAGGCAACTACTAAGCGTTCTTCACGCAGTAAAACCCGTTTAATTGCAGAGTCTGAAATACGCAAACGCCCAAAGCCGACATCTATACGACCTTCCTTTAATGCTTTGATTTGTTCTGTGGTGGCCATTTCCTCCATTTCTATTTTTAAATGTGGATGTTGTTGTTTAAATAAGTACAAAATATTCGAGAGTAAACCAAACAATAAAGAGCTCACAAAACCGATTGTCACTGTTCTTTCTGTCAAACCGATTCGTTTCGTCATTGATTTAATTTCTTCTGCATTAGACAAAAGTTTTAAAGCATGATGATAAAAAAATTGGCCTGCTTCTGTAGTCTTAAGCGGACGGCTACCGCGTTCAAATAACTGAATTCCAAGCTCATGTTCCAAATTTTGAATCTGCCGACTCAAAGGTGGTTGAGCTATATATAGTTTTTCTGCCGCTTTGGTAAAACTCTGCTCTTCAACCACCGCGACAAAGTATCTTAAGTGTCTTAGTTCCATGGTTATCGATACCTATTAAGTATAATAAAATGCAAATTTGATCTTCGACGTGAAGATTTTATTCTTTTAAGGTATATCACATAGACAGGATTAAGCAAATTTAATCCCATCCAACAGATCAAAAACATCGTGCAGCCCATACCTGAAAGAAACTTCAGCTGCTACACGAAACAACTTAAAAAGTATTGTTAGACAACCAAACAAGGAACGTGGCAGCCAAAGACCTCTTTTATCGAGTGATAGCCACCCATACTTAAATGCATACTTAAGGAGATATAGTATGAACCGTCAAGAGATTGATGTTCTGGTTAAACAAATGAACGTAGATACAGCAACAGGGCCTGTTGACCAACGTGTACAGCAAGTTGTGGTACGTTTATTGGGTGATTTATTCCAAGCGATTGAAGATCTGGATATTACTCAAACTGAACTATGGAAAGGTCTAGAGTATTTTACAGACGCGGGTCAAGCAAACGAATTAGGTCTTTTAGCCGCAGGTTTAGGTTTAGAGCACTATCTTGATTTACGTGCGGATGAAGCTGATGCGAAAGCAGGTATTACAGGTGGTACACCACGTACCATTGAAGGCCCTTTATATGTGGCTGGCGCACCTGAATCAGTGGGCTTTGCTCGTATGGATGATGGTACGGAAACCGATAAAATTCCAACACTGTTTATTGAAGGTACAGTAACGGATACCGAAGGCAACATCATTGAAGGCGCTAAAGTTGAAATTTGGCATGCCAACAGCCTAGGTAACTATTCTTTCTTTGATAAGTCTCAATCTGACTTCAACCTTCGCCGTACGATTCTTTCTGACCAAGACGGAAAATATGTTGCACAAACCACGATGCCCGTTGGTTATGGCTGTCCTCCAGAAGGCACAACTCAATTTGTTTTAGACAAATTAGGCCGTCATGGTAACCGTCCATCACATGTACATTATTTTATCTCTGCACCGGGTTACCGCAAGCTAACCACTCAATTCAACATCGAAGGTGACAAATACCTTTGGGACGACTTTGCCTTTGCAACTCGTGATGGTCTGGTGGCAACTGCTGTTGATATCACAGACGAAGCTGAAATTGCACGTCGTGGTCTAAACCAACCGTTTAAGCACATTAGCTTTAATGTTGAGTTAGTTAAAGAACAAGCTGCTGCACCAAATACTGAAGTAGATCGTCGACGCGCTAGCGCTTAATTACTCACTCAAAGGAAGCCGAGCTGTCTCATCCAAGTTTGACAACTCGGCGACTATCCCCTCATTGGACAGTCGGAGAATGGACATGCCACGTATTCCTGTAATTAACACCAGCCATCTAGATCGTATTGATGAACTTCTTGTCGATAATTTTGACACTGGTGAATTTAAACTGCACCGCTCAGTATTTACCGATCAAGCGTTATTTGATCTTGAAATGAAATACATTTTTGAAGGTAACTGGGTGTATTTGGCACATGAAAGCCAAATTCCAAATAACAATGATTATTACACGACTCATATCGGTCGCCAGCCCATTATCATTGCACGTAACCGTAATGGTGAACTGAATGCCATGATCAATGCCTGCTCACACCGTGGCGCACAGTTATGTCGTTATAAAAAAGGCAATAAAGCAACCTACACCTGTCCATTCCATGGTTGGACTTTTAATAACTCAGGTAAATTGCTCAAAGTTAAAGACCCTGCCGAAGCGGGTTATTCAGATTGCTTTAACCAAAATGGTTCACATGACTTGAAAAAAGTCGCGCGCTTTGAAAGTTATAAAGGCTTTTTATTTGGTAGCTTAAATCCTGATGTGCCAAGCCTTGAAGAATTCTTAGGTGAAACCACCAAAATTATCGACATGATCGAAGGTCAGTCGGAAAATGGTTTAGAAGTTTTACGTGGTTCATCTACCTATACCTATGAAGGTAACTGGAAACTGACAGCTGAAAATGGCGCAGATGGCTATCACGTTTCAGCCGTGCATTGGAACTATGCAGCCACCACACAGCACCGTAAAGAAGCACAAGCAGCGGATAATATTCGTGCTATGAGTGCGGGTTCTTGGGGCAAGCAAGGCGGTGGTTCTTATGGTTTTGACAGTGGTCACATGTTGTTATGGACGCAATGGGCTAACCCAGAAGACCGTCCAAACTTTAGCAAAGCCGATGAATATACCGAAAAATTCGGCGCACCGATGTCGAAATGGATGATCGAGCGTTCACGTAACCTATGTCTTTATCCAAACGTCTATTTGATGGATCAATTCGGTTCACAAATTCGAGTTTTACGCCCGATTTCTGTCAATAAAACTGAAGTCACCATTTACTGTATCGCCCCTGTCGGTGAAGAGCCAGAAGCACGTACACGTCGTATTCGTCAATATGAAGACTTCTTTAATGCTTCAGGCATGGCAACACCTGACGATTTAGAAGAATTCCGTGCCTGCCAAGCAGGTTATGCAGGGATTGAACTGGAATGGAACGACATGTGCCGTGGTTCAAAACACTGGATTCATGGACCGGATGATGCAGCCAATGAAATTGGATTAAAACCGCTATTAAGTGGCATCAAAACCGAAGATGAAGGTCTTTACCTTGCTCAGCATCAATATTGGTTAAAAACCATGAAACATGCCATTGCTGAAGAAAAAGAATTGGCAGAACAAGTCGCAAATGAACAAGGAGATGTCGCATGAATGCAACTGCACATTTAGACAGCGTAAGCATTGAAGCTGTATCTCAGTTCCTCTACCGTGAAGCGCGTTTTTTAGATGATGAACAGTGGGATGAATGGCTAGCGTGCTATGCCCCAACTGCATCATTTTGGATGCCAGCTTGGGATGACGACGACCGCCTAACGGAAGATCCGCAGTCTGAGATTTCTTTGATTTATTATCCAGACCGCCAAGGTTTAGAAGACCGTGTCTTCCGCATTAAAACTGAGCGTTCATCTGCCACGATGCCGGATACACGAACTAGCCATAACATTAATAATGTCGAGATTATTGAACGTGATGGCAACAAAGTAACGGTGCGTTTTAACTGGAACACCTTAAGTTTCCGCTACAAAACCAACTATAGCTACTTTGGCATGTCACGTTATGAAATTGATTTTTCAGGTGAGCAGCCAAAAATCCTCAGCAAATATGTTGTTCTGAAAAACGATTATATCAACCAAGTTATTGATATTTATCACCTCTAAAAGCTTATTTCACTAAGCAAGTTTTTACTTTCAGCCAGAAGGATATTTGGCTGAAAGGACACGTTATACCAGATTTTCAAAAGGATATTCAGCCATGTCAAACCATAATGTTGCACTTCAATTTGAAGATGGCGTTACTCGTTTTATTAGTGTTGCTCAAGGTGAAACCCTATCCGACGCAGCCTATCGTCAAAAAATCAATATCCCTCTAGATTGCCGTGATGGCGCATGTGGGACATGCCGTGCATTTTGTGAGTCGGGTACTTACGACATGCCTGAAGAATCTTATATCGAAGACGCTTTAACCCCCGAAGAAGCAGAGCAAGGTTATATTTTAGCTTGCCAATGTCGTCCTAGTTCAGATGCGGTTTTCCAAATCAGTGCATCATCTGACGTGTGTAAAACTGAAATTCATGAGTTTCAAGGTACATTGTCTCGTGTTGAAAATATGTCGGATTCTACGATTACCTTTGATATTCAACTGGATGAAGATCAACCTGACATTAACTTCTTGGCAGGTCAATACGTCAATGTCGGCATTCCGGGGACTGAAGAAACTCGTTCGTATTCGTTTAGTTCAAAGCCGGGCAATCGTTTAACAGGCTTCGTGGTTCGTAATGTCCCTGAAGGAAAAATGAGTACCTTCCTGAGTGCCGATGCGAAAGCCGGCGACAAAATGACCTTCAAAGGTCCTTTTGGTAGTTTTTATCTGCGTAATGTCGTCCGCCCTGTGGTCATGCTTGCAGGTGGTACAGGTATTGCGCCGTTTATGTCCATGTTACAAGTGCTTGAAGAAAAAGGTTCTGAACAACCTGTTCGTCTTGTATTTGGCGTAACCAATGACTTTGACATCGTGGCAAAAGACAAGCTCGATGAATTACAAAGCGAACTCCCTTGGTTCGAATACCGTACTGTGGTCGCTCACCCTGAGTCACAGCATGAACGTAAAGGCTATGTGACCAGTCATGTTGAAAAAGATTGGTTAAACAACGGCGATGTAGATATTTATCTCTGTGGTCCTGTGCCGATGGTTGAAGCTGTACGTGGCTGGTTAGATACCGAAGGCGTTAAACCTGCAAACTTCTTGTTTGAAAAATTCTCAGCGAATTAAGGGAGAATAGTTTAATGTCAGAACAAGCCAGATTTAGCAATAAAGTTGTCATTGTAACCGGTGCCGCTCAAGGTATCGGTCGTGGAGTCGCACTACAAGTGGCCCGAGAAGGCGCTCAAGTGGTATTGGCAGATCTTTCAGATTTTGTTGAAGATACGCTGAACGATATTCAAGCCCATAATGGCGATGCCATTATTGTTAAAGCCAATCTTGAAACATATTCAGGCGCTCAATTAGTTGCTACCCAAGCCATTAAAAAATATGGCCGAATTGATATCTTGATCAATAACGTCGGAGGTGCGATTTGGATGAAGCCCTTCCAAGAGTTTTCAGAAGAAGAAATCATTAAGGAAGTTAATCGTTCATTATTTCCAACTATGTGGTGCTGCCGAGCCGTGTTACCTGAAATGATTCAAAATCAGCAAGGGACGATTGTAAATGTATCTTCTATTGCAACCCGTGGTATTAACCGTGTGCCATATTCAGCGTCAAAAGGTGGGGTCAATGGCTTAACCGCTGCTCTTGCTTTTGAGCATGCAAAAGATGGTATTCGAGTCAATGCCGTAGCCACAGGTGGCACAGAAGCACCACCACGAAAAGTACCTAGAAACGCCAACCCATTGTCAGATCATGAAAAACAATGGATGCAAGACGTGGTCGATCAAACCATTGACCGCACATTCTTAGGCCGTTATGGCACAATTCAGGAACAAGTCAATGCCATCTTATTTTTGGCATCCGATGATTCATCTTATATGACAGGAACAGTCGTCCCTGTTGGTGGTGGAGATCAAGGTTAATCTCTAAAAATCATTGGTTAAATTCAACAGGCTCATTGACATAGTCGCATGGAGGCAAAAGCGATGGCACCCCTGTTAAAAACATTAAAAGAAGATTGGTCGATCTCAGCGACGGTTGCAGGATTTTTAGCCGTGCTGATTTCATATTCAGGCCCACTAATTATTTTTTTCCAAGCCGCACAAAAAGCTCAAGTTTCCCCAGCCATGATGATTTCATGGATTTGGGGGATTTCTATTGGTGCTGCGCTGGCGGGTATTTATCTCTCTATTAAATATAAAACCCCGGTGATTACCGCGTGGTCAGCGCCCGGTACGGCTCTTTTAGTCACCCTATTTCCGAATATTTCACTGAATGAAGCCATAGCGGCTTATATCACATCCGCTATCGTTATATTTTTGATTGGCATCACCGGCTATTTTGACAAACTCTTAAAATGGATTCCTCAAGATGTCGCTGCGGGAATGATGGCAGGTATTTTATTTCAGTTTGGGCTTGGACTGTTCACTGCTACAGATAGTATGCCGATCATTGTCTTTGGCATGTTATTGGTCTTTCTTTTTTCGAAAAGACTATCGCCACGCTACGCGATGATTTGGGTCTTACTGACTGGAGTCGTTTTGAGTTTTTCATTAGGAAAAATTAATCCTGTTGATGTGAATTTTCAACTCGCTATACCGCAGTTTATTGCCCCAATTTGGACTTGGAACTCAACTTTAAATTTGGCGATTCCCTTAATCTTAGTCAGTCTGAGTGGTCAATTTCTTCCGGGGATGGCGATCATGAAACTCAGTGGATATGACACGCCAGCTAAGCCCATTATTACAGCGACCAGTATTGCCTCGCTCGCTGTAGCATGTGTCGGAGGCATTACTATTGTTTTAGCGTCTATCACCGCAGCCATGTGTATGGGCAAAGATGCACATGAACTTAAAGAAAAACGCTATATAGCCGGTATTGCCAATGGTATTTTTTATATTTTAGGCGGCTTATTTGCAGGCAGCATTGTCATGTTATTTAGCCTATTACCTAAAGAGTTGGTCGCTGCACTTGCAGGTCTAGCGTTATTAGGTGCGATTGGAACAAATATGTCGGTTGCAATGAAAAATGAGGCCAACCGTGATGCAGCGCTGATCACCTTTTTAGCGACAGCCTCAGGTATGCATTTTTTAGGGCTAAGCTCGGTTTTTTGGGGGATTTGTATCGGTGTTGCGGCACATGTCATTTTGACCAACCGTGTAACTACACAAGCGCCAATGACAACGACTCAAGATTCTAAAAGTTCATAATATCCAAACGCATTGCTAATACAAAGAAGATGGAAAATTACATCTTCTTTGTTTAATCGAAAACTCAATTTTTTGATTTTCTTGTCATTTAAACTTAAAAATTCAATATTCGAAATTAAGAGCTCTATAGGATAAAAAAGGGATCATGTTGCATCATCCCTTTTTTACTTATCTTTGAATTATTTACGTTTTTTCTTACCACTAAGTAGATCTATGGCTTGGGCATAACGTGTAGGTGCAATTCGCTGAATTAAATCAATAATTTTGGCATCATTACCAATTAAAACTCGACGTTTATTCTGCTTTACCGCATCTAAAATGACTTTTGCTGCGACTTCAGGCGGTGTTTTTAGCACTTTATTAAATGCTTTGGTTGCCCTATCTGGGTTCATCCCTAACGCACGAATACTGTCACTCATACGCGCGCTATTTGCAATATTGGTTCGAATCCCACCCGGATGCACGCAAGTTGCGCTGACTCCAGCATTTTCCAAGTCTAATTCTTGGCGTAAAGATTCAGTAAAACCTCGTACCGCAAACTTCGTTGCATTATAGGCACTTTGAGTCGGTTGAGCCGTCAAACCAAATAAGCTGGAAATATTAACTATATGTCCATCGCCACTTTGTTTTAAATACGGTAAAAATGCTTTTGTCCCATATACCACGCCCCAGAAATTAATATTCATAATCCACTCAATTTCATCATAATGCATACCTTCTACAGTACTGGCTAACGCGACACCTGCATTATTAAAGATCAAATTGACCTGGCCAAATTCAGCTTGGGTTGCAGCCGCCCATTGCTCTACAGCGGCACGATCAGACACATCTAATTGGGTCTGAATTATTTTCATACCGGTGTACTTAATCATTTCAGCCGTTTGTGCAAGACCGTCAAGGTTGCGATCACTTAATGCTAGATGCGCACCTGATTGAGCCAGTTGAATGGCTAACTGCTGCCCAATACCTGAACCTGCTCCAGTAATGGCTGCGACTTTGTTGTTAAAATTTTTCATCGTTATTCCTATACACACTTAATCTCGTTCAGTGAACAAGCTGCATTTTCATATTATTCATAACACAAGCTTAACGAGAACTGATCTATGAATGAAATGATTTTATTTAATTGTAAAATATGAATGCTATACATAGCTCTTTAGCGTTATTGCTTCAAATCAAATTAATGTAATTCAACATGATTAGAGCAAAAATTAAAAGCTTTAATGAGCCTTTTAGCTCCGGCTTTTTTTGGGATTGTAGCTCTAAATTTTTCAGCTCAAACAGCGTTTGATATTTATAAAAGTGATACAAATCCCAAATGTTATAAACAAAGCTCAACATTTATTCTATTTTTCTACACGATCCAGATTCTACATATTCAAAATCAGTATATAAAATCCACAATATATACTTATTTTTTTGTGAATATAGCCCTTGAAGACAACAAGGCTGATGCTTTGTAATTTTCCAAGTCTTGTGTATCCACCCTTTGGGAGATCAGGGATGCACATCTCTTACTATGTTCAATAGAGGTTCTAAAATGATAAAAACAACTCTTAGCCTAATCGGTTTGTCACTGGTGTCTAGCTTAGCTTTGGCTGCTGATCCATTGCATGGTACTAAATGGAAAACCATCGATGACCAAACCAAAAAACCTTTATCTGTAGTTCAATTTAATGAAACATCAAAGGGCGTTTTATCTGCAAAAATCGTTGATGTACTCACCCCGGGTGAAGCAGAAAACTGCCAAAAATGTGTAGGTAAATTCCACAATAAACCACTACTCGGTGTGCAAATCGTGAATGGTTTGAAAAATACCGGTAAAAATACCTATGACGGCGGTAAAATTACTGACCCGAAAAATGGTAAAACTTATAGCTTCAATGCAAAAATGTCGAATGACGGTAAGACCTTGAATGGTCGTGGCTATATTGGAGTATCCGCGCTTGGACGCAGCCAGACATGGATACGTGTAAACTAATCCGTATCGTACAAATTCAAAAAGCGACTCGATTGAGTCGCTTTTTTGCATGAAAATTTCAAATTTAAAAATTTTGGAATTTATATATTAAACGGTATAACGTTTGCTTAACCCCCATTCAGCTAATATGCGACGATAGGTTGTCGATGATCGATCTGCTTCGAAATGCGCCTCCATACTAATATCCAGTGGCAATTCCTCTGGTTTTTGACTTTCCACCATGTCCTGATCTTCAGCAAAAATTTGTGCATTAAAATCATAGACCGCTTGCAAATCGCCAGTGGTATCAAAATTACGAGTTAAAGGCACAAATAAACGGGTTTTATTATGCGATACAGGACAACAAGCATTTAAGATTTTTAACACCCCATTTTCAGGAAAATCGATGGTTAAAATTGCAGAAAATGGCGGATAGACATCAAACGTTCTTTTCCATAAAAAATCTTCTGGCGCTAAATGTTGTAAGCCATGCGGATAATTACTCACATCACTGAGATATTCTGTATGTAGTCCATAGTCTGTACGCACTGTCGAATATTTTTTCACTTTGGGGTTTTCACGGTCTGCAAAGCTCTCATGATGCACCCATGCGAAATGTGCAACATCAATAAAGCCTTCGAGCTGACGTCCACTTGAACCACCAATATCT
Source organism: Acinetobacter sp. YH12027 (assembly GCF_013420085.1). Lineage (NCBI taxonomy): Bacteria > Pseudomonadati > Pseudomonadota > Gammaproteobacteria > Moraxellales > Moraxellaceae > Acinetobacter > Acinetobacter sp. YH12027. The sequence goes on along the minus strand of NZ_VOYW01000016.1, from coordinate 13,243 downwards.
ACATAAGGTGGCAATATAGATTGGTGCTGCTCGTTATCCCACGTGTCTAAATCTGGAAAATTGGCCGTAGATTCATCGCGATTAAATAAACTGGTCCACACCAATCCATATTTCAATACAACTGGAAATTTAGTTAATGAAAAACGCTCTGAAATTTGAGTCAGCTCTGGCTGTGCGGGAATTTTTACACACCTTCCTGCGCCGTTATAATGTAAACCATGATATGGACAAATGATGTCTTCACCCTTGACCCAGCCTTTAGTTAATGGCACCCCTCGATGTGGACAAATGTCACGAACCAAATGAATTTTTCCACTTTCAGTTTGATATAACGCCATTTTTACATCGAGTAATTGCACTTGTTGCGGTTCAGTCGAAACATCTTCTACACGTGCAACGGGATACCAATGCTGCGCCAAAATATTCCAGTCGTTGGCATCAAATGTACTGCACTGAGGTTGGGTAAATAAATTGAGTACTGGAATGGCATTCATAGTTCATCTCGACATTTTCAATATTTCTTTAGCATTTAGCACTATTTAAATTTTGCTAAATCCTTATTTTCTAAGTCGAAATTAAAATCTAAACACATTTCTGTCTATTAGAATGATTTGCATAGATTGTTCTGTTTTTTAGAACAATAAGCATTGATCTCTGCACGATTTGATAAAGCTGGCATGAATATCGCTTAAAATGCATAACATTATAATTCGCTAATCACGCGATAGAGATTGAACCCTGTATGTCGATTACTTTTTCTAGATTTTCTGAATATTTTATGGCGGTTGCACGGACTGGAAGTCTACGCAAAGCTGCTGAACAACTTTTTATTTCAGTCTCGGCAGTACATCGACAAATCGTTTTGGCAGAGGAAGAACTGGGGGTTGCCCTATTTGAACGACTCCCTCAGGGCTTAAAACTGACGCTTGCGGGTGAATTACTGTATGCCGATTTATTAAAATGGCAAAAAGAATATCAACTGACACGAACTCGATTTGATGAAATCCAAGGCTTAAACCGTGGAAACATTGAAATGGGCTTTATTGCAGCTTTGAATGACAGTTTCGTCGTCGACTGCATTCAAAAGATGGCTGAAACCTATCCGTGGATCAACCTCAATATCAGCATGAATAGCAGTGAAGATATTTCCAGAAAAATCGTCGATGCAGAATTAGATTTTGGCATTATTTTAAATCCCAAAAGCCATAGCCAATTAGAGATTTTATCCTTTATAGAAATTCCGTTGGGCTTTGTGATGTCGCCGCATCATACCTTGGGTGGGATGGATAAAATTTATCTTTCAGATATGTTAAATGAACGGCATATTTTGCCGAGTGATCCACTCATTATTAGTGAATATGTACAGACTTTATATAAACATCATAAGTTTAGTCCGATTCAAAAGATCGAATGTAATGACATTAGAATGATATTGTCATTGGTTCAACAGCAATTAGGTATCAGTTTGATGTCATACATGGATGCTTTACCACTGCTTGAGAATAATAAGATTATTTTTAAACCGATCCGTGAAAAAGGCTTACACAGTTTGACCATCGCTTTATGTGTCGCATCGAAGCGCCAAACCTCTCGAATTTCTCAGATCATGATTAATCTTTTGGTGGAAAAAATGGAAGAAATTAAGATCAATTTAAAATCTTTGAACCCCTAAAACCATTATTTAGGCTTTTTTTGTCACTTAATTTTTTGTAAAAAAAAGCCAGTGCGAATAACCCGTACTGGCTGCTGAAAGCTAAAGTTTTATCTGTTTATTTTTTAATCCAATGGATTACCTACAATATTACTAATAATGCCTTTCATAATATGATTGCCTTGTTCTTTACGCAGTTCTGCATACCATTCACGCGTCACACTTTCATCTTTCATATGGGTCACATCACAACGCTTACGCGCTCGCAGTACCAATTCATTGGCACGTTCATTACGTTTATTTTGATAACGACGCAATGAATCTTGTAAGCCTAAAGTATTGATTTGCAGAGAACGGGCTAAATAAATTGCATCTTCCATTGCTTGGCAGCCACCTTGTCCAATATCCGGCGTTGTACTGTGTGCTGCATCACCCACGATCACCACACGACCTTTGTAGAAATCTGCAAAAGGTTCAATATCATGAATTTCTACCCGATTGGTTTTTTGGGCATCTACAGCATCAATCAGCTTTTGCACCGGTTCACACCAACCTTTAAAGTATTCTTTAAATAAAGCCTTATATTGTGTGCGGTCATTTTCTAAGCCTGCTGCTAAAGGGACATCAAAGAAGAAATAGAATCGGTTGTCGGCAACGGGCATCAGCGAAACACGTTTACCTTCTCCTACAAATGTCGTCCATTGATCTGCCGCAGCAAATTCTTCTGAAATGTCGACTAACCCGTTCCAATTGACATAACCTGCATAGCGGCGCTCAACTTGTTCCCCCAATACATACGCCCGTGTCAATGAATGTGTACCATCGGCGCCAACCAATAAATCAGCCTGAACCTCACTTCCATCGGCAAAACATGTGATCACTTGATCATCTTGTTCTGAGAAGCTCACCATTTTTTTTCCTAGATGAATATTTTCGCGGCCAAACTCATTCATAAGCATATTTTGTAAGTCTGCACGTGAAACTGGATAAGGTCGCTGACCAACTTCTTCGATTAAAGGAAACAGACTAAACTGCGTCATAACATCACCAGTTAAGCCATCGATATAGGCTAAGTGATCCATCTTGCCACCGAGCTTTTCGACTTGTTCGGTTAGCCCCAAATAGTTCAAACATTTGACACCGTTAGACCATAAAGAAATAGCGGCTCCAACAGGTAAAATTTGTTCTGCCTGTTCATAGATGGTTACTTGGTGTCCAAATTTTTTCAAAGCGATCCCTGTCGTTAGGCCCGCCATACCTGCACCAATAATTGTAATGTCCATCTATAACTCCCCTGTGTTTTTTTAAATATCTTTCTCCTAAAAAGCGAAAAGCATGCCATTTTTTCAAACAAACAATAAAAAAATCTAAAGTTGGCACACGCTGTGCTTCTAAACACGTGTAAATGCTAGTTTTTATCAAATGTTAAATTTTTAACACTAAAAACAAAATGCATATGTTTTAAATGAAAATAGTGAATGGATTTTATATATGGCGACTTTACTCGCACAAATTTTTGATATTCCTGCACAATTACAGACACTTACAAATTTAGCAGATGACCGTATTGGTGCAAAAATACTTGAATGTTCAGATGATTTTTTTGCAGAAGCAAAACGCATGCTTCAATTTAATGCACCTATCTTCGTCGAAGATAAATTTGATGATCATGGCAAATGGATGGATGGTTGGGAAACGCGTCGTAAACGCCATGCAGGTTATGATTGGGCAATCATCCAACTCGGTGTTGCTGGACGAATTCAAGCCTTAGATATTGATACAACATTCTTTACAGGGAATTATCCAGCTTCCGCATCAGTTGAAGCCTGCTTTGCACCAAATGGTGAGCTAGCACAGGCAGCATGGGTCAATATCTTAGACAATACCGTATTGGGCCCGAGCCAACACCATATATTGAAGGTCTCAAATGATCAGGTTTTTACCCATGTGCGTTTAAATATATACCCAGACGGTGGTATTGCACGATTTAAAGTCTATGGTGAAGTTCAGGTTCAAATTCAAGACAATACGAGCACATTAGACCTTGTTGCACTGGAAAATGGTGGACGCGTAATTGCTTATAGTGATGCTCATTTTGGACATCCACGAAACTTAATTAACCCTGGTCGCGGCATCAATATGGGAGATGGTTGGGAAACTAAACGTCGCCGTGCACCAGGTTTTGACTGGTGTATTTTGGCTTTGGGTCAATCTGGTGCAATTGAAAAAATTGATATTGATACTGCCCATTTTAAAGGCAACTTCCCTGCGCAGGTTTCCATACAAGCGATCTATGTAGAAGATGCCACTGACCCTCAACTGATTCCGCAAAGTATGTTCTGGCCGTTTTTGCTCGACGCACAAGACATGCAGATGGATCATATTCATAGCTTCGTTAGTGAGATTTTAAAGCATGAAAAAATATCGCATATCCGCATCAATATGATTCCTGACGGGGGGATTAGTCGCATACGGTTATGGGGAAAAATACATCCTTAATTGCAGTGTTAATCACATAGGAAGCCTTCGTGCTTCCTATGTGTTTGGTTTCAATTTTTTTAATTAAATGCCCTATAAGATATCTAAACATGACACACAGCATAAAAATACAAGCTCTCAGTATTGAAGGCTTTGCGCCTTTTGGAGAGGTCATTTGCACAACTGGACATGATTTTTTCCACATCAATGATGCACATACAGAGCGATATCATGCCCTCGTAGAAACAGAAATTTCAGGTGATGCGGTTGCTGGAATTAGCATCTTTAGAAATATCAAAACCACTGAATTGCCTTTTACGATTTCGATGTTGGAGCGTCATCCCAACGGCTCACAAGCGTTTATTCCAATGCAAGCGCAGGCTTTTTTAGTGGTAGTTGCACCTGCGTTGGATGATCACAGCCCTGATCTTACACAGCTATGTGCTTTCATCACTGATGGTAGCCAAGGAGTCAACTATCGTGCAGGAACATGGCATCATCCTCTCCTGACACTCGAAGCACCAAGCAGCTTTGCCGTCATCGATCGTATTGGGACTGGACATAATTGTGATGTGTTCCAGTTCCCAATGCCTATTCACATTTCAAACTAATTGTTTATTTTTAGCTTAAATACTTAGAGTTAAATAGACTAAAAACCATCTAACCATCTGTTAATACATAATTTATTTCATCTCTTGATATTATTTAATTTAAACATAACGCATTAAAAAAGCCCTCAATTTAGAGGGCTTTATTTATTCTATACAAACTATATTCTATGAATCATCGTATGGTTCAAGACCCAAGATCTGCCATGATTAATGATGCACATCTATCGCCATGCTTGGTTTTTTAACCTGATCTTTGCTCATAGTCACTTCCTTATTTTTAAATAAATTCAAATGATTGAACACAATATTTAAAATAATCGCCATCAAACAAGTTGAACTAATGCCTGAATGAAAGAGTGTTTGCACCCATTTCGGGAAGTTTGCATAGAAAGAATGATCGATAATTGGAATCATACCTGCTGCAATCGCAGTCGCAACAATGATGAGGTTCTTTTGCTCGTTATAGTCAATTTTCGCCAAGGTACGAATACCACTTGCCGCAACCGTTCCAAACAAAACTAAACCAGCACCACCTAATACAGGGACTGGAATCGCTGCAATCAGTCGCCCCATAATTGGTAGAACGCCTAAGACGACCAAGATCATCCCACCCGCTGCGACAACAAAGCGACTTTTAACGCCAGTAATCGCTACTAAACCGACATTTTGTGCAAAAGCACTTTGCATAAATGAACCGAAAATTGGCGCTGCTGCACTAGATAGCATATCTGCACGTAAGCCATTGGTAATACGCTCAGCATCCACTTTAGTACCAACAATTTCCCCAACGGCAATAATATCTGCTGTGGTTTCAGTCATAATCACTAAAGTCACGATCAGCATGGTAATAATGGCACTTAACTCAAAAGTTGGCATACCAAAAGCAAAGAAGCTTGGAAATTGAATCCAGTTACCATTTGCAACTTTAGAAAAATCGCCAAAGCCAAAGGCATAAGCCAGCACTGTACCGAAGACAATGGCCAACAAAATAGATAAACGTCGGATGGTTGCATTACGGGTTAAATTCAGCGCAATCACAATACCCAAAGTTAAAAATGCCAAACTGATGTTCTCAGCACTTCCCCAGTCTGGTGCTTTATTGTTCCCCCCCCATCATCCAGCGTACCGCTACAGGCAGCAATGAAAGACCAATCACGGTGATCACACAGCCAGTCACAATCGGTGGGAAAAAACGAATAATTTTTGAAAAATAAGGTGCTAGAAAAAAGCCAATTAGAGATGCAACAATCACCGCACCATAAACAGCAGAAAGCCCACCGCCTGCGGTTACTATGGCAATCATCGTCGCCACACCTGCAAATGAAACACCTTGTACTAAGGGTAATTTTGCACCGATATAGTTCACACCGACGGTTTGTAGTATGGTCGCCAAGCCACCGACAAAAAGCGCCGCCGCAATCAATAAACCGATCTGCGCAGGTTCAAGTCCCGCGGTTGTACCAATAATCAATGGCGGAGCGATAATACCGCCATACATGGTTAATACATGCTGTAGTCCATAGGCAAGGCTTTTCCCTGCGCCTAAATATTCATGTTCTGGTGAAACTGTTTTATTTTGTTCTGTCATTTTTATATCCCCTATTTTTTAACTTTGCTCTTAGCTGCCACGATACGTTGAATATGCAAATGGGCTGATGAGTAAAGGAATATGAAAATGCTGCGAGGCATCTTTTACATAAAAATGAATCACAGCTTTTGGAAAAAAGGTTTCGGTATTTAAAGTCTGAAAATATTCAGCAGTCGCAAATTCAAGGCTATAAGCACCTGCTGTAAAGTCCTTCAGCGCAAAATCATTAACGCGACCATCAGCATTGGTTTGGGCTGAACCTAGTAACTCTCCGTGTGCATTAAATAATTGAATGCTGACGTTTGCTGCGGGTTTGCCTAGATTGGTATCTAAAATATGTGAGCTAATCATGCGCTAAGCTCCTGTTTTAATCTTAATAAGGCAATTTCAGCCAGTTGATGATGAACAATTCGTTTTTCGGTTTCAGGATCATTCAATAATCGATATTGCAGCGCCTGTAGTACATCTTCACTACTGAGGCCAGAAGCTTTGATTAAAAAGAGATAACCATACTTTTTCTCATACGCGATATTGCCTTTGAGCAATGCAAATTGAGTTTCTTCATCTGCTGAAATTTCAGACTGTTCTCGATTTGAAAATTGTTGTTCCAAACTACTTAATTCAGCCTGTGCCTTTTTTTCACCAATCCGTGGATGGTTATCTAGAGCATTTTTGATTTCATCCCAAGTCCAAGCATTTGCAGCTTTTACTGCTTGCTCTGTGATTTGGGTGATAGAGGTATAAGGACGCTGCGCTACAATGTGTTCTGCCCAGCCTTCAATTTGCACACAGTGCTTTAAAAAAGTTTTTACATCTGCTTCGGATGCTTTATTAAATTCAACAAGTTGCACTATAAATTCGCCTAAAATTATTGAATTATTGTTCAAATTTAGTTTTGCAATATCAGTGCCAACCTAGGTCTATGATGTCAGTTACCTAAGTACAGGCCTAAAAAAAGAGGAGCTAAGCTCCTCTTTATCCAAATATTTTTTTATTAGACTGCATGATGTGTATACCAATGTTCCGCGATATCACCACGGCGACAGATCCAGACTTTTTCATGTGATTGCACATAATCTAAGAATCGTTGTAGTGCTTTAAAACGGCCTGGTCGCCCTAAAATACGACAATGCATCCCAATCGATAACATTTTTGGAGCGCTTTCACCTTCTACATATAACACATCAAAAGCGTCTTTAAGGTATTGATAAAATTGTTCACCACTGTTGAAACCACCCGGTGAACAAAACTTCATATCATTGCTTTCGAGTGTATAAGGAATAATTAAATGTGGACGGGTTTGACCACTTTCATTCTTCAAATGACTCCAAAAAGGTAAATCATCACCATAGTGATCGCAGTCATATTTGATTTGCGGAAATTCAGCCAATAGCTGACGTGTATTGGGACTGTCACGCCCTGTGTACCAGCCAATAGGCGTCTTTCCAAATAATGCTTCAAGCACACTAATCGCTTGATCCATGTGCTGACGTTCCAGCTCTATCGGCATATCTTGATAATGTAACCAGCGTTGACCATGTGAAACGACATCATAGTTGGCTTGTTTGATCGCATCGACGATATAAGGATTACGTGCTAAAGCCATACCAACGCCAAAGACCGTCATGGGTAAATCACGTTTTTTAAATTCTTCATGTATCCGCCAAAAACCGGTTCTGGAGCCATATTCATACATCGAGTCCATCGACATATGTTTGGTAGGAAAACTGGCCGCTCCAATAATATCGGATAAGAATTGTTCTGATCCTGCATCCCCATGTTCGATGTGGTTTTCTCCACCTTCTTCATAGTTCAACACGAACTGCACTGCGATACGTGCCTGATTAGGCCATACGACTTGAGGTACATCGCCATGATATCCAATTAGATCTCTGGAATAATCCTGTTGTTGGATCTGATCAATTAAGTCTTGTCCACGTAAGTAGCCTGTAGTCACTTTAACTTCCTAATTTGTTATATCAAACAGTAAAAAATTAGGTAGAAACAAGCAAATTATGCGCCAATGTCGTAGACGGCTAAATAGCTTTTCATATCAATGACCATTGCCTTTTTTTAAAATATTGAATGGTTGCCCTGAATCATCTGTAATGATTGAAATTTGCCAAATTTCATCTATTTCTGGAAAATTCTGATGCAGTTGATCAATGAAATAGTAATAACCCTCTGTATTTTCGGTAATATGAATGATTGTATTTGAACACAATATATAGAGTTGAATCTCATCAAAGGGTCCAAGATCTTGGCGTACGACATCTATACTTTGAATATCTTTCCATAATATAGTTTTTGTGCTTAATTCAGGCCCAGTTGTAGTACAAGTGAAACCATCATTAAAATATTCAAAATCACCTTTCTCCTGTCTTAGACTCTCAAATTCATTTGTTTTATTTTTTATATCTTGTTTTAAATCAATTGAATCCACAAACCAAATATGAGGATGATAAATTATTGCATTCCAAATATTAAAAATAAAAAGTGTAATAAACCATATATTAGCTGTAATTACTATTGTAAGCACTGCCAATATAAATAAGATAAAACCCAAATTTAGGTTTAAAAATAATATAGTTGAAGTTCTTATTGGTAGCCGTACTTTCATTGGCAACTGCTTGAATAAAATATCATCATCATTCAATTTTTCGTTATATTTAAAGTAAAAACAAATTGCCAGTATTAAAAATGATATTAAGCTAATGAATGTAAAATGTTTTTCCCATATTTGCCAATTAGATAAAAAATATATAAAAATGACCATAAATATTGAAATTGAACAAAACATCGTAAGTAAGGAATTTAAAAAAATGTGCATTCTCATTGTTTGTTTAATCTAGTAATTTTTTAATGGCATAACTATACTTAATTATTGATAAATTTAAAGCGTCATGATCAAATATTCTTTGTAAAATCAACACACTTAACTCTGAAAATTAATTTATATTCATAAGTCATTTTTCACTCAGTTCCAAATAAAAGATTCAAACAATAAGATTGGCTAGCAATTGATTAATCCACGCTTTGGAGAAGACAAAAGATTTTGATTAGGCCCACCTCACATCCAAGTAAGTTACATAAGTTTTAGTGACTTATGGTGGTCTGTCTTAAGAATCTTTATGCAATAGAGCCATAAACGAGCAAAACTCTACAAAATATTAAAAAAAATATTTACTCATAATTTTTAAATTTTACTCTTCACTCAACAATGCAATATATTGAAAATAAATAAATTACAAAAATATAGATAAACCTAATATAATATTCATAAACTTCACTTTCTTTTTTTATCTTCCCGATCAACAAATAACTCCCATTATAAATTAGATCAACAAAGATAATAAAAAAAACTACTGCACCAATAAAACTCCAGAAACCTATCCCAAAAAAGTAATACTTTATTAAAAAAATCAAAAACTCAATAATAAAAAAAATAGCTATAATTAGCCTTTTATAATCGTGATAAACTCTAATTACAAATTTATCCATTATTGTTCCTTTTTAAACTATCGATCCATCTCATTACGAACTGCATCATTATTTACTTCTTCAGTAGACATCAATTATTTAATACACATCACGGCGGTAACGACCTGCTTTACGCAGTGTATGCAGTTGTTCAATGCCCAGTATCTCTTGCAAAGTGGCATCTACCGCTTTAACCATATTTAAACTGCCGCAGATATAGAGACAAGCCCCTTGCTCTAGCCAATCAATCAATTCAGCTTTTTTCACAACTAGGACATCTTGCACATATTTTTAAGCAAATCCATCACGAGAAAATACCCGATCGATTTCTGCAATTTTACCTTGGTTTTGTAATTCATGCAGTTCATCAGCAAAAATTGCATCGAAATCTTGTTGACGCTCACCATAAATTAACCAGTTTTGATAGTGCTCTGTTGCGACACGTTGCTTAAGATGTGAAAGCAAACCCGCCATTCCTGAGCCATTGCCAATCATAATTGCCGACTTAACGCCCTCTGCTAAGTGAAAATTTGGATTCGCGCGAATATAGGCATGAATACATTGTCCAAGTTTTAAATCGTGCGTTAATAAGCCAGAATCTAAACCTAGTTCATCGCCATGCTGCTCTTGACGTACGACGAGCTCTAAATCTTTTTAATTAAATAGAGTTTGATAATTTCACGCTTATACTAAACGACTGAATAAAGACTATAATAAAAATTAAAAATTCATTCGCCATTTGCGAAATCTTCGAGCAATCATGTCCAAAAATCTTGCAACGCTGATTGGATTCAGTGCAATCTTACAATGGTCTTCTATTGTTGGTTTACTTAAGAAAATTAGTTTCAGTATTGGCCCTGATCTTGCTGTGCTCTTTATGTATACCTTGAGCGCAATTATTCTATTGCTCTTATTTAAAATTCCAAACCTTAAACTGGTTCCGCGCCAATTTTTGATATACGCCACCCTTTTATTTGTGATTTATGAGTTGTGTTTTTCGTATGCCATTGCTTTGGCTCAAACAGCTCAACAAGCGATTGAAATCAGTTTGGTCAATTATTTATGGCCGAGTCTGACAATTGCCGCGTTAATATTATTTAAAGAATTAAAATTTAACTTTTTCGTAATCATTGGTTTAGCCATTAGTTTGGGCGGCATTATTTTAATCCAAACTGGTAACGGAAGTTTTAACTGGTCTACAGTCTTTACCAACATTCAGTCCAATCCCTTTAGCTATTTTCTTGCTTTTATGGGCGCGAGTTTATGGTCACTCTATTGTGTGATTACACGTAAATACAGTCATGGGCATAACCCTATTTCATTCTTTTTCGTCGTGATCACCATTGTGCTATGGCTAAAAATGTTGATATTTCACGGTATCCCGCGAATGCCTGCCGTAGACTTACATACCGGTAAGTATATGTTAATCGTGTCCATCGTGACCGCATTGGGTTATGCAGCGTGGAATGTAGGTATTATAAAAGGCAATATTACGATATTGGTAACTTTATCGTATTTTAGTCCGATTTTTTCTTCGGTTATTTCAATGTTTATATTACAGACACCACTGACTTTAAGTTTTTGGCATGGTGCCATTTTGGTGACATTAGGTTCGCTGGTATGTTGGATTTCAACCAGTTGGCCACAAATTAAAGCCAGATTAATGCAATTGCGCCATGAATAATAAGAAGCAGTCACTTGGCTCATTTATCTTAAACTGAATAGCAAAACCGCGATTAGGCACAGCATATGAAGTAACTGTGTTGGTGCAAAATATAGAAAATATTTCCAGCCACCTGTGAGAAATGCATTCACACATTTTGAAATCGCATGGGCTGATAATCCAATCACCACAGCATAAACCAATGTTAAATTGTCGATATTACCTTGCATCACCACGGTTGCCATAGCTGCATGGACTTCAAAGAGTGATGCTAATAATGTCCCTAAAATTAAGCCTTTATCACCTAAAGCGAGATTTAATCCATAAACAAGTGCTTGGATCAAAGTAAGCGTGATGGCAATGATTGCCGCCTGTTTTAAGCTAAACATTCGACTATCGGTATTTTCTAACGGCGCTGGTTCATTCGCTTCTACACAAAGTTTTTCGGGTTCTGTCTCTTTATTATGCTGAACTTGAGATGAGCCATAAATCAGATATAGCGCAGCAAGGACCAATATCAAGATGCCGACGATACTTGGTATAACTAATATTTTAAACCATGCAAAACTCACCCCAAGGACGATGATCAAGAGTTGAACCAATGTCGCAACACATGAAAAAAGTCCTGCCCCTGCATTACTTTTGGCACTGGCTTTTCCTGCTCGTACTTCCATGCCTAAGCTTGCGATTGTTGCTGTGCTCGACACAAAACCTGATGCCAAGGCCGATAAGATAATCGCTTTATCAGAAGATAGAAGCCGCTTGGCGATGTGCGCTAATGACTGCACCACCAAGATCAATATCAGTAATTTTAAAATCACATAGGGATTTAATACTGAACCCCAATAGGCTTGATTTGGAGTTAAAGGTAAGGCAATTAGGATCAATGCCAGTAAAAAGACCCCATCTCTTAACTCATAGTCTTTGATCCAATGTGCTGCAAAATGATGTAAGCCTTTTTTTCCAAATAATATGAGGGTCAGCACCACAGCCAAACACGCAGCCAATGGAATATTAAAAACACAAGCGGCGCCGATTAAATAAGTCATGACAAAAGCAAGTTCAGTGGTTGTTCCAATATCTTGTTTTTGTTGGCTTAATCCATAATAGCTAAACATACTGACGACAATTGCACCGAGCACACCAACAGCTAAATGGATTAAAAAACACAGTGCTCCTAACAATGCACAAATGGTAAATGAGCGTAAACCGGCAAAGCTCTGTTCACTGTCTAAATTGTTGTTACGTTGACGCTCCAAACCGATGAGCAATCCACAGCCTAAAGCCGAAGCTAAAATCGTTAACAATGCGGGGAAGGATAATGTTTGTATGAGTATTTCCAAATTTAAGCCCTCCCATCAAAACATTGATTATTTTGGTAATATAAATAAAAAAAATTAACGCTAAAATTCGAAAAATAAATATATAAATTGGACAAATTGAGCATTTTCAATCATGTTCAAAGTTTAATCATCTTTTAAATCATAAACAATTCCATGATAAATATCTTAGTAAACATTAATTTTTCTCATATTTTAATTAAAAAAATATTCGAAAATCTGACTTAAATTTGGCCTTTATTTTCCTTCATGACTGTTTAAAGCACATATTAAGCCCAAATCACCATAATCGCCGCAATCACCACTAAGTTGACAAAAATAACTAATCATGCGAAAAAGTTTTTTTAGTTAACAGATGTTCACACATGCCTCGAATTGTTTCTGTACCACTTAGTTTAGAACAGCGAGAACGACTCATTTTTCTGGCCAAGC